>NZ_CP039393.1:1202497-1503122 GCF_004803695.1 Muribaculum gordoncarteri | reverse complement strand
TGATTGCCGAGTGTCAGCACGACGTGTTCCGGTTTTGCATATTTCTCAACCGTTTCAATCAGTTGCTTGTCAATCGCAAGACGCTGAACCACATCGACAGCTCCACCGCCACGCATCACATCAACAGCGTCAGTGTTCAGGTTATCCACTATGGCTATGACAGGGAATTTGTATCCCTCGGTCTTCAGCCAGTTAATAAACTCTTTTGCGGTACCGTCCGACAATCGCATTGCCGCTACGATAACCGCGCCGGGAGGCAGCTTTGCCGCCTCAACTTTTCCGGCCTCGATGCAATCCGTAACGACAGGATCATAACCGGCCCGTGTCAACAAGCCCGCCATAATTCTCCCGTCGGGTGCGGACGCATCTACAATGAGAATCTTGTTCATTGCTCTGGTTATAAAATATGATGAATACATTGAGTTATTGTCGTTAAGAGTAGCCCCCGACATTTTATGCCGAGGGCGGAGTTCACAGTATAACTTGATAATCTACGTTTTGAAAAGACTGTTTGGTTATTATCTTTCTAATGGATTGTAGTATTGAGACCAATCTTCATTGAGACGATGAAAACCTTGTTCACTGTTATCCATAATAAGGATGCGTGCCCCAGTATTTCGGACGAATGCCCCGGCGTTTTTATACATCTCCTGTTCATATTTTTTCCAATCTTCTTTCTTCATTTTCTTTCTACTCCAGTCATAGCGAATAATAGGTTGTGGCTTTTGTGTCAAACCTACAGCTTCAAAAATAAAGTTGTTTTCAGAGTCTTCAGCCTTAAGGACCAATCCCTTTACTCCGTTCAGCTTCCACGGTCCATAAGGAACAGGAATGTCATTTGTATAATACACTTTCCAATTTCTTCCTCCATAATTGCATGTTGCGACATGGCAATGATAGTCCATTACAGTAGCAATCTCATCGGGTATATACGTCCATTCAGGAGATTCTGATTGTTCACTGTATTCAATGACTTGAGAAGTGTATGGAAGACGATTGGTGACTGTAGTCAGTGAGTCCTTATGATTGAACAGAAGGTCGAACCCAACATAATTCTCCGGAATAGTAGAGAATTGCATTGTAGATTTAAGTTCTTTCGTGTTTTGTGTATCAAGAGCTCGCAAATCACGGCTAAAGAAAGCATTGTAGTCTTTTCCCATTTGCAAGTCCATGATGTCATCGAAACTCAAAGAATCGTCTTTCTCTGAATTGCGATACTTGAACTGGTATGAAACGTTAAGATAGCAAGTATCTAATGTCTCATACTTATCAGTGTCCTCATGAGCGAGGGTAAACGTAGGCGTATCCATAGCATACGATACGGTAACCTGTGCTATAGCGGCAGGCCCGGCAAGCATCATTAAGGATGCTAAAAGTGTAATCAAAATTCTCATGGGTGTATA
The DNA here is from genome assembly GCF_004803695.1 of Muribaculum gordoncarteri. NCBI lineage: Bacteria > Pseudomonadati > Bacteroidota > Bacteroidia > Bacteroidales > Muribaculaceae > Muribaculum > Muribaculum gordoncarteri. The sequence continues at coordinate 1,501,719 of NZ_CP039393.1, read as the reverse complement.
TTTATGTTATTCGTATTCTAATGCCTACCATAATAGTGCGTCCTCGCAAATGATATTCACTTGAGTATCTAATGATTCCATTGTCGTTATACCTTCTAAAAACATCGTTGTTTAACAAGTTACTGCATTGCAGTGACAGTATGGTGTTTCCGAGAGTATATTCAATGTTGCAATTCAGGAACACATTATTCCTATATGATGTAGAGTAATTATTATTATAGAACATCACAGATGGCGAGACATTCAGTTGCTTAAACGGCCATAATACAATGGACGTGGCATTGGTGAAGGTATGTTTCGTGCCATCATTAGCTTTGCCATCTGTAAAGCTCTTGGATAGGGTATATTCATTTGAGGTCTCAAAAGACAGCCATTTAGTAAACGTCGCATTATATGAAAGTTTAGCCCGAAGATACTTGCTTTTGCCTTCATGAATTTCATCATTGATATAATATTCACTATTATTCATGCCTATACTAAATGACTCACTTACCTTTGAGTTCCATCGGAAAAAACCTTTTGAAAATGTTTGATCAAGTTGCCATATCCGGCTATTTGTAGAATATGGCAATCTTATATAATTAATAATATCGTCAGTTATGTCATATCCGGAACTATTGCCATAACGCGATTGAACATACGTTAATGCAAGGCTACCAAATAGCATATCCAACACATTTGTATAGCTCGCATTGAATGCCGTTTTTAGTGTTCGGTTCATTGTCGCTTCAATATGTCCCGGGTTAGAGATGGTTGTGCGGTAGTCTATAAATCGTTTTTGAACCATAAGGGATATGGCAGAAGGTAAGGATTCTTCACCTATTGTGGTAAGTGAGAACGAAAGCCGGTCTGATGGTTTATATGTTATGTTCGAATATGGTCTTATCGAGAAGAATGTTTTATTATAATTCCAAGTTTGATTGTCAGACTTATAATACATAAAACCTGCAGGCACATATATAAGCCATTGAAATTTTTGCCCATAATGCCAAAATATTTTTGGAGTAACCCTTGCACCAACCTGCCATGTTTGTTGATCATCAGGCATAGACTGATTGTCAATATCAAGATTGGTATTAGCATGTTGCCAACTTGCATCAATTTCTCCATTCAGATTAAACATGAAGTGTGGTATTGAAAGAGCAATCAAGGAGCCACTTCCGTCAATATTGAAGCTTCGTTGATCTACTATCTGACAAAATTCATTATTAGGCAGATTCAATAATCCCTTCTTATCGTTATAGGATATATGGAATGAAGCATCTGCAATTCCCCCATTATGTTTCTTATAGTTAAGTTTCAATTCATCATCAATTTTTATTGAGTGAGCTGAAAATTTTTGGAGAATTAAATCATTAATTAGTCCTTCTCCTTTTGGAAAAGAAGCATTTGCGGAAAGAGTATTTTTGAGGTATATTTTCTTCCCATTAAGTTTATAAACAGCATGGGTCCCAACAAAATGCTGATGTATATCAGAAGAATTAGATTCCTTGATGATATACCTTGCCACACTGTCAGACAAATACGTTGTTTCATCATTTGAATTACGCTTTTCTTTGTCGAAAAGATAATTAAGATTAAACGTAAATGTTTTATCTTCACTAAGTTTCAGCAACTGGTTCACTGAAAGGCTATGAGAGGTGTTTCTATAAATGTACTTATTAGATAAGGATGGAGTCTCAGGATATAATATCCCGGTTCCGTAAGATGATGTGTATGTAGATGGAGCATTAATTTCAGTCCGTAAATCAATACCTATGTTATTGGTTTTATAAACCGATATATTTTGAGCATTACGTCTGAAGTTCATTAGTGAAGCCGATGCATCCCAGGATATATTGGGCTGGCTTCCTATAGCGCCATCAAAAGTGGACGACCAGATACCCTTTGCGCTCTGCTTTAGGCGTATATTCATTGCTGGTGCGGCTCCGCGCCTTACGCCTTGGAGCATTTTTACATCTTGGTGATCTTCAAGAATTTGTACAGTCCCAATGTCATGCGCATCTATATTTTTGGTGGCTACTCCATAGTTAGAGCCAAGCATATCTAACCCTTCGATATAGAACTCATTAATCCATTGTCCATTATATATAATTTGTCCGTCCGATTTCACTTCAATACCGGGCATTTTCCGGAGTAAGTCCTCTAATGTCTTATCATTTTTGCTTATATATGAAGATGCAGCATAAGATATTGTATCACCCGATTGTCTTATTTTTTTAGCCGTGACAACAACCTCTTTTAATTCGAGCGTTCTGATTAAAGAGTCAAGCCGCTCGTCATCTTGCTGTGCCGACATTGGCACAGCAAACGAAATAATAAAAAATACAAGTATATATAGACGAGCGGACATATTAATATAGAGTTTTATTGTGCGATGTAGAATGTTACAGGAATTGAAACGGCACTCGCTACGGCTTTTCCATCAACAGTGCCGGAAATCCAAGATTCTTTCAAAGAACTTTGGATAGCTCGGATAGCTTCACTGTCAAGTTCATCAAACCCCGATGATTTTACTACTTTGAAATCAGACATTGAGCCGTCAGTATTTACAGTAAAACCAATTCGTGCCACACCACTGGCTCCCTTTTCGAGTAGATCATGCGGATATTTCACCTCCCAAAGAATAGCACTCATCATTGCTTGTTCCCCACCGGGGTATTCAGGCATCGTTTCAGAACCCTCCACAAAAACTAAATTTTGAGCAGGTTCTATCGGGGTTCGAGCAAACGGGATTTTTGGAAATAAGGCGGCCAATAAAATCACAGGAATAAGTACCAGATAACTTAATTTCGATGACTGTTTTCTACGCTTGCCCATCATCGTGATACGAGCATTGAGACTTCCGGAGCTAAATGTATTAGCCAAGAAGAAGTTCTGTTTTTCAATGGCTCTATTCAGCATCAGTAATTCATAATCACACCGGGAATATCCTTCTGTCAGGACGCCTTCATCTGCTTGGTATTCATGTAGTGTGCGTAAACTGCGGAACATCAACCAAGCTGCGGGATTCCACCACTGTAATACAAGTACAAATTGACCTAATATCAAATCAAAAGTATGACCGTAAAATACATGTTTTGATTCATGTGCAAGGATTGTTTCATTGTCTGCGTCTTTCTCATTGACAACAATATATCTCCAACAATTAAATGGAGCAGTCGAGGAGAGTGGGCTGATTGCCAAAGTATAGCCGATTCTTTCTTCTTTATTGGCATTTTTGATAATGCGGATTATTTTATACCAACCGATAAGTAGAAAAAATGAAACAGCAAGACATCCAGCAATATAAATCAATCCAATAATACGATTGAATTGAATACCGCTTACTGTAGGGTTATTGGATGCTTCGATGTTACCCACTTCAACATTTCCTCCAACCAAGGCTATATCGGAAGGAATAAACGAAATTATGGGCATAAATGGGAGAAGCGCAGCAAGTAGATAAATAGAAAGTAGAGCTGCGCGGCTTGTCTTGAAATTAGTATTGCGAGAGAGAGCGAATTGATAGCCAACCCATAATATCATGATAATCACTCCGGCATTCAGAGAATAGTTAACTAAATACTGCATCATGATTCATCCTCCTTTCGTTGTCTTTCTATTTCCCCCAAGATTTTTTCCATATCATCAGAGGAAATTTTTTCGTTGCCGATAAGAGTAGAAACAAGGTTTAGGTATGAACCGCCAAAAAAGCGGCTTACCATACTCTTAAGAGAATTTGCTCGGTATTCTGCAAGGCTCTTTACTGGATAATAGCGATTGCAGTTTCCTATCATCTCATGTGCCAACCATCCTTTAGTTTCCAACCCCCTCACAAAAGTGGCGATTGTGCTGAAGTTTGGACGGCTTTGCCCATCCGATGTCATCCTGTCTATTATCTCGCGGATAAATAGTGGATTACCATCATTCCAGAGAATGCTCATGATTTCTTCTTCACGTTCGGAAAGTTTCTTCATAACAATATTAGTTTGGAGTTACGCTGCAAATATACAGCTAATTTTTTAACTACACAAGTAAAAAATTAAATTATGTGTGAAAAAATTAACTATGAAATATCGATATAATATTATAAACAGCTACTGTTCAACTGGATAATATCTATAAATAAAAAATGGCAACCAATGAAAGAAAAAATCATTCGTTGCCATTTATAATCATAATCCGATTGAGCGGGGTGTGCTACGGGTTGGGTAATCAATACTCCGATAAGGAGTTGCCGGCTCTGCCACCATTGACTTTTTATCGTCGGTCGCTTGGCCGGGTGGTTCTACGACTGTGACGGGCTGATGTTGCTGCGTGTCTTGCTCTACATCTTCTGATTGCTTTGGTTGCTCGTGCTTTGGGGCGAGGTCGGCGGCGATCTTGTGTTCAAGTTCAAGGAGCTGTGCTTTCAAGGCTTTCAACTCATCTTCCTTGCTCCATGTCTTCGCTACAATGGCTTGCAGCGCCGGAACATCTTTCTTCGCCTTCTCGTTGCGCTCTTGGTGTTGCTTGATTATTTCTGGCAGATGTTCAAGGGCTTTTATAAAGTTGGTACAGGCGGCATGGGTATCGGCCATAGCTATAAAGCCGTTGTTGTACTTATACTTATAATTGCCCTCCACTACAAAGCGGTTCTGCACGGATTCCACGCCGTCAACCACCGCTTTTTCCGATGTTATGCAAATTGGAAAGCCGTAGATTTCACCGACACGCACATATTCGCCGTGGGTATTGACAGTTCTTGCAAGGTTTTGGAGATGCTTGCCCATTCCGTCCTCGTCGGTTGCATCGCATTTGTCAAGAGTCAGGGCATTGACCGGATTTCCGTCGCTGTCCTTCCTGACAGCAGCCATATACCGCGCGAGGTCTGCCTCCATCTTGCCTATGATGATTTCGGTTTTCTCAATCTCATCGGTGATGGAGCGCAGTTTGAAATTGGTGTCGCCTTTGCCTTTGTTGAACGAGCGCCGTTCACTTTCAAGTGCCGCAATCTTCTTTTCAAGTTTGGCTTTTTCAAGAAGATCCGTGTTGCCCGAAAGAATAGCGGAGTATTCGGAATAACTCATGCCCGTCTTTTCGTCCATCGCGCCCTCGTCAATGGTTCGCGCTCCCAACGCTCCCTTTTTCAACTGGGAAATAAAAGTCTGCTTCCATTGGAGAAGATTGAACTTGTAGGCGTCCAACGTGCGCTCAACAGCGTAGATATTGACATCTACACGGTTGGCGTTATGGAATTTGGCAACGATATTGCCTGTACGGACGGCGCGGCCCTCGCGCTGGTCGAGGTCAGACGGTCGCCACGGACAATCAAGATGATGCACCGCAATGGCTCGTTTCTGGGCGTTAACACCTGTGCCGAGCATTTCAGTGGAGCCGAACAGCACTCGAATTTTACCCTCGCGCATCGCGTCAATCACCGCTTTCTTCGCCTTCTGCGTCTTTGTTTCCTGAATGAAACGGATTTCATGTGCCGGAATACCGTAATCCTCAATCAACTTGCGTTTGATTTCGGCATAGACATTCCATTGGCCCGGCTGGAATGTACTTAAATCGCTGAACACAAACTGCGTGGCTTGGTACTGCTCAAAGCGGCGATAGTAGTCGGCTATCCATTTTGCACATTCCGAAGCCTTGTTGCCGGGGTCGTCGCCATAAGCAGGGTCGATAAGTCGCATATCCATCGCCATTTTGCGGGCATAGTCAGTGGCAATCAGCATCTTCGCCTTTTCTTCCGTTTCCGACAGCGGTTCACGACCGAGTATCGTGGCATCGCCGTCTTTGGCAAAAGCCATCAGTTTGGGAATAAAATCTTCCTGATCGGGCGTGGGCGGTATCTTGCGCAGTATCTCCTGTTTTTCCGGGCGGTCAACACCGACATCGGCGGCGGTTCGGTAATCCGTTATCTCATTGTAGAACGCCGCAAGTTCCGGCACTTTGATGAAATAGCGGAAACGCTCCTTCTGAATGATGTTGTTTGTCACGGAAAATTCAAAATCGGTGGTTTTCTTGGCGAAAATCGCCGCCCATGCGTCGAAACACCGAATATCCTGCATTTCAAGCGCATTGGGGCGCAGGTATTTGAACAGCAGATACAACTCTGTCAACGAATTTGAGATTGTTGTACCCGAAAGGAATGTGGCGCCGAGGTCTTTGCCGGTACGCTCCTGAATGGTGCGGATTGCGAACAGCAGGTTAAGCGCACGGTTGCTGCCTTCGGAGTTGCCCAATCCCGCAACGCGGTTGTGACGGGTATTGAACGTGAGATTTTTAAAACGGTGGCTTTCATCAACCAGTATATGGTCGATGCCCATGCTTTTGAAATCCACCACGTCATCACGCTGCCTTTCAAGACGGTAACGCACTGTTTCCAGCCTTGATTCAAGATTTTTCTTTCTCGCTTCCAGACCTTTCAGCATACCCACCGATATATCCTTTCCTTGCCGGCGCACGACTTCAAGGTTCTCTTCCACGGTGTCAAGTTCCTCCTGCAATATGCGCTCCTGCAATTCCTCCGACTGCGGTATTTTGCCAAACTGATCGTGCGACATTATCACGCAGTCATAGTCATTGTTCTGGATACTGCGGAAGAAACGCTGACGGTTCTCCATAGAGAATGACTTTTCATCGGCATAAAGTATGCGGGCATTGGGATAGGCTGCCTGATAAGTCTGGGCAATTTCAGCGACATTGGCTTTCATGCCGATAATCATAGGTTTGTTTGCCATGCCAAGACGCTTCATTTCATGTGCTGTTATGCACATTATCAGCGTTTTACCCGTACCCACCTCGTGGTCGCATATCCCTCCGCCGTTCTGTTTCAGCATCCATACACAGTCTTTCTGCGACTGATATATTGAGCTGATACCGAAACGTTCTCCCAACATTTTCATGTTGAGATCAGGAAATGTCTGATGTGAGCCGTCGTAGTGCGGACGCACAAAACAGTTGAACTTGCGGTTATACAATGCCACAAGTTTATCCTTGAAATCGTCCGTCTGCTGTTCAAGCCACTCGGTAAAGCCGTTGCGTATCTCATCAACCTTGGTATGGGCAAGCTGGATAGCCTCGGCATCGGGCACCTTGATGTCGTTGCCCTTGTCGTCTTTGCCGATTGACTTTGTAATATCCGGCACGGTGTTCTGCAAGGCGTGTTTCAACAGGTGCATACCGTCGTATGTGCGGTATTGGCCCCTTACCTTGAACTCATCGGTAATCTTGGTGGTGTATGACGCATTGGTTACGGAATACTCATCAAGCGACGGTGAGTAGGCTATCTTGATGTCGGTTTCATAAAGATAGCTCATGTACTTTGCATATATCCCCGTCGGTATCCAGCGCTCGCCGAAGTTGAAATCAAGCTGTTCAAAGCGTATCGGTTCGGGATATGACTCCTTGAGTGCGGCAAGCGATTCATCTATGCGGATGTCGTCGGCCTCATGGTCGGTTATCCACCGCTCGATCTGTTCAGCTTTGGCTATCACGTTTCCGGCTATGAATTTATCGGAAATCTCATAATTGTTGACAAGCGGATTGTAGAATATTCGTCCTTTCAGGTTATCAACCAGTTCATCTTCCGTCATATCCACAAGACGGCTCATGTAGCCGAGGTCAACGGCCCCGAACTTGTTGAGCGATGCAGATAACGCCTCAATGGGCGAATCCACCGAGGTAAGCTCGTCAACGGAGAAAGATACCGGGTGGTCGAAAATATCCGCCTTGACAAACATTCCGTTTTCACTGCGCTCCAATGCCAGAGCGTCACAGCCGTTTGCGTCCATGCGGATAAATTTCACATTCGCCTTTTCATTGAGGTAGCCGTAACGCTTTACATACTCGTCATAATACTGATTGAGGTGTTCGCGCAGATGTTCACTCGGCTCATGCGTCTTCGCCTCGTAGTCATATAGCTGCTGGTATGTGTCGGACAGGGTGATATAGAGCAACGCACGTTTCATCTGCTCCGATTTTAGCTGGAGCGGCGTGAATGTCGCTCCATTCTTATTGACATCGGAAAGAAAACCTACCTGCCCCTTGTCGCACACCATAGCACCTTCCTTATGGTAGGTCTGCAAGTCCTCGGAGAAGGGGCGCGGCGAAAGATCCGGTTCCGGCTCAATTTTTTCAAGCGGGATAACGGTTGTTTTCCGCACACCGGTATGCACACCCGGAATAAAATTACCTTCGGTCATTTCTATATAGGGAGCGTCGGAATTTGCCTGCTGCGCGGCTTTATCCGCTTCTTCCTGCAACCTCTTTTCTTCAAGTTGTCGCTGGGCGATAGACATCATGGTTTCATAAAAACCGTTGATGGGCTGGTTATCCTCCCAGTTCAACGAACCGTAGAATTTCAGTTCCTCGTCGGTAAGTTTACGGTTGCTGTTGCCGGAAACAGGTGTTTCCGACATCGTTTCCTTTTTGGCCGGGGATTGGGGCTGATTTGGATGTGACGCCGCTTTTGGCGTCTGCCCTTGTGCTTTTTGCCGTTGATTGTGGCGTTTCTTCGCACCGGGTATCTCCACCAATTCACCGAAAAGATTATACATCATCACTTTCGGGTCGGGATTATGTGTATAATCCGGCGTCGGAGCCTGATAGGTGTCTATTTCGGCGGGGTCACTTATGGCCGAGGGTTGCGGTGTGTCGGGCCGGATTTCCTCCGCCTCCACATCTTCAATCTGCGGCTGTTCAGACGGCAATGGCTCCTGTTCCGGTTTCTTTTCAACCGTCACATCATTTATAATATGTGTGGTCTGCTGTTTGCCCTGATACAACTCTATGTTCAGGTTGAGCGAAAGGGCCATTTCCAATGCGCCGCGCATATCGTCACCTATGCCATCTACGCCGCCGCCATGTTTATAGACATAAGCCGGCTTTCCGTATGGGTCGGTGTCGAGTTTGGAATCCGTGCAGATAATATGCTGGGGATTGTCGATGAAATAGCGGTTGGTGCTGATACTTGTACTTGCATCTTTTTCAGCTACTACAAAGGCTTCTTCCAACTTGCTCAATCCTTTCTTTCCGGTATTTTTCTGCAACACAATGACATCGCTGCCCACCTCGGTGTTGGCCGAATCGGTGAATGTGTTGTTGGGCAGACGCAGTGCGCAGAGTAAGTCGGCTTGGTTAACAAGTGCGCCACGGAGCAAAGCGTTGTTGCCGTTCATAAGCCCCTGCGAGGTTATGAACGCCACAATGCCGCCGTCACGGGCTGCTTCCAGCCCTTTCAGGAAGAAATAATTGTGTATCATCTTCACCGACTGACAGTAAACACCTATTCTACTTGTCGCATATACCGGATCTGATACCGCAAAATCGCCAAACGGAATGTTTGACGAAACGACATCGAAATATCCGTTCTGTGATTTATCGAGTTTTTCAAATCCCTCAATGTTCACATGACAGTCCGGATAGAGTTTCGACAATATTTTGCCTGTCAGCAGGTCTTTCTCAAACGCTGTTATCTCCGCGTGCGGGTCAACCCATGTGAAGGCATCGACAAACGCTCCCGACCCTGCACTGGGGTCAAGAAATCGCTTGGGCGACACTCCGGCAAACTGGAGGCTCTGCGATATGGCTTCAACCACGGGCTTCGGCGTGTAAAATGCAGACAGCACCGATGATTTCAATGAATCCATATAGCGGGCAAACTCCCTGTCGTCCTTTGAAAAATCGTGGATTAGCTGCCGCAACTCCACGGTGGGAGCGAACAGTTCAAGGTCGCTCTTATTCCATTTCGCGGCGTCGGAAATTTCGTTGGCGTCCTGCAATATACATTTCAAGCCACCGAATCCGGCATATTTTGACAGCAGTTCCCACTCGGCGTCGGTAGGCGGCCTACGCTCAACATCAAGCTGAAACGCCGTGCGTATCGCCTCGATGTTGCCGCGCAGTTTCTCCTTGCGGTTATAACTCATCGCCGTCCAGTATTTCGTTTATGGCGGCAAGCAGTTCATAGCGCAACGGCGGGTAATCCTCTCTTGTGAGAAAATCCCCGTTCACCTCGTGGCGGTCGAGAATGGAGTGGATTACCGGCTTGGTGAGCATATATAACGCCTTTACCTCCATTTCATCGGACGGGATACGGAGCCAGCAATCTTCCTCGATGATTGTATGCACCACATCGTAGCGCGATACATACAAGCCTTTAAGCAGTTCGCGCATGGCAAGCTCTTGAGCTATATGCTGTGGCTTGCCCTGAAGGAACAGTGTAACATAGGTGTCGAGTGCATTGTCGGCCCGTTCTGCGATAAACCTGCGGTCAACGCTTTGTGGAAAATAATGGGCGGAAAGATGTGCTTGGAGATAAACTATATAATAGTTCAACTCCGAATATTCATCGTTGGGTTTCATAATTTGTATGGATTTAGTGGGTCTGTAATGGTGTTTTTCGGAATAGGCAAGAAAAGGACACCGGGATCCCTCCCGATGTCCGACCACTAAATCCATGTCAAAAATGATTTGAAAACAATTTATGACGATGAATCAGTGGCGAAGTTACGAATTTTTTCGCAAACGGGAGGTATCGGTATCCGGCTTTTTCCTGTCATTCACCCTCAAATGGGGTAAAGGCGTCGATAACTTGTTTCACAATATGGTCGTAGATTATACGCTCTTTTCCTGTGAGGTCGGTGGGGTGCAGCCCGGTGGTCACAATGCCGTATGTTTCATACGCACCATCGGACACACCCTTGATTACGCAGCGTCGGCTGAGCTTTTTGATGGCTTTCGCCTGTTCGCCCCAACGTGAGTTGTAACGTAGCATACGCATATTGCGTTTCATGTTGCGCCATACGCTGTAAGGTACGCCGCTCTGAATATCGGACGGGAACGAAATCAGTTTCTTCAGGTAGAGGCGCAGCACGGCATCGGCTGTTTCGTCGTGGTTATAACCGAACTCGGCGGATGCGGTGACGAGTAGCGAGAGAAAGCTGGGTAACACAGGGTAATCGACCAGCTTGACTTCCTGACCGTTATAGATTATCGGCTTTTCTTCGTCGTCCTCCTTGCCTTCGGCCGCTTTGAGGGCCTGTTGTGCCTGTTCTTCGGCCTCGGCTTCACGCCAGATCTCATCTTCTTCAAGGAATTTGTCGTAGATGACTTTGCTGATATATTGCTTGTAGCGTTCATCGTCGATGCGGGGATTGTAGATTGCCCCGCGGATGGCGCGGTTTGTCAGCACCGGGAGCCACGCACGGCAGGTCTTGACCGGCACGGCGAGATACCAGTAGAGGTTCCAGAAAACGAGGTCGCAGTAAGGCGTCGGCATAGTGGCGTTGATTACAAGGCTGCTGTTTTTGAACAGCGCCTTTATCGCATCGAGCCGGGCGAGGTCTTCCGCTTTCTTGTCATAACCCACAACCTTGTCGTAGTCGCGCACGGCGAAATCGAAATTGTGGGCGTACACCTGCTGGGGTGTCATGCTGTCGGAGAGTATGAAGGGCTGCTTGGGATTGTAGCTTGCCTCGACGATGCTGCCGTTTGTCCATGTGACGGCATAGCCTTCCTTTGCATAGTGGTATTCTCCTGCGGGTGTTGCGCCGATTGCTCTTGCGATGTTGTCTGCCATAAGATGGCTGTCGGCGACTATGGTGATTATCTTTTCAGTTTTCATATTTGTTTGACATGAATTTGGTGGTTTGTAATTCTTGGATGGATTCAGTGGTGAGGTAAGGCGCAGGGAGTTCCGGACCTCCTTGCGTCTTTACCGGGAGGGATACGGTTCAGAAAACCGCAGTCTGTTTCAACGTGGATTCAGTGGTGTGTTGTGGCGTTACAGTTTCGGGCCTTTAGGCTTACGCTGCTGTTTCTGTTGCTCATCGTTCTTGGGTTCTGTCTGACCCTTGTCGAGCGGTTCTCTCACGCCTTTTGTCGCTTCCTGCGTCTTACCGTCGTTGTTGACCGCAAGCTGTGTCTTGCTTTCGTTTGACGGTGTGATTTTGGTTGCGATGCGGGGATCGTCAAGCGATGTTTCGGGTCGCTGCTTCTCTTTGTTGAAATAGAGATACACGGTGCAGGGCTTTCCCTTGTCGTCAACCATCTGGTCGAGCTTGGCGACATTGCCTGAAACGTAGTCATTCTGCTGCTGTTCGGTAAGCGGAATCTTGTTCCACTGTTTCAGCCGCTTTATGCCGCCGTCTTTGGTTATCCATGTGGAGCGTTTTTCGGTCTTTTCGGCTTCACCGGCCTTCTGCTCCTGCTTGTTCTCATTTTTCTGCGTGGTCTTCTGTGTGCGCTGCTTGGGCACAAACTCCACGCCGCGGCGTTCTGCGCTCACTTGGAGAGTGGCATGGTAGGTCTTGCCGTTCTTGCCGATAATCTCCTTGTTGGGGATAGCCATTCCGGTTTTCAGAAATTCTATCTCCTGATTGGAGAGTTTCGTTTTTCCGATGGTATCATTGATTTCAAGCGTCGAGGCAGGAAAATGATACATTTCATGGGTGTAGCGGTCGATGCTGACATAGGACGGGATAACCTCTCCGGTGGATTTGTCCACAAGGTCAACGACTTTTCCGAGGTTGCCTGTCGTGCGCAGGTTCTCCTTATCCTCGTCGGTGAACTTGTATCCGTTGTATTCCTCGTTGAGATTGGGATACTTGCGGATAAGATGGGGCACGAGGTTGACTTTGCCCTGCTCATCGGTCTGGAACGACAGGCGTGCGTCCACCTGCTGAACCTTGCCGCCCACATCGGTGGTGATGGTGACAAGCGCCGATTTGCGGTTGAACAGCATTTCGCGCAGGTCGCCAGACTTTTCAAGCTGTTCTTTGTCAACACCCCAGCGTTCTTTCAGCTCCGCCCAGTCAATCTTGCTTTCGTCAACGGGCTTGTTCTTCTGTGTTTCGCTGATTTCATCGGAAGGCTTTACCTCGCGGTCTTCAAGCATCGACTTGTGCGTTTCGGGGTCTTTGAGCATTTCGCCCATTACCGGCGCCTCTTTTTCGTAGTTGTCAGCGTCAACCTTGAAAAAGCTGAACATCGAAGGATTCTTGCATTGACGCAGGAAATTCGACATGAAGGCTTCCAGCGGATTCTGCCGAATGTTGAATTTCACAAGGTCGGAGAGCTTGGCCGATTTTACATCGGACATCTTGGGGGTGCCGTCATCGTTCATGCCGGTCACTGCACCGATTTTCCCGCTTTCGTTGTCACGGGCAATCAGCACCTGATCTTTTTCTTGGGTCTGGTCTTGTTCCATAGAAATAAAGAATTTTGTTGTTTGACTTTGCACCGACAGGCGGTGCGGTTATTTTGGTGTATGTGTGTTGTGTGTATTTTATGCGGGTTACAGGTCAGCAAAGAAAGCCCTTACATCTGCGGGTAGATAATAGATTTTCCCGCGCTCTCCCTTACGGGTGAATGGAATCAGTTCCATTTTGCGGTAATTATACATCGTCTTGCGGTCGATGCCGTACTTTTCGCAAACCTGCTTTTCAGTCCACATCTTCTCATCGTCAATGATGCCGAAGCCTTTCAGAGCATCAAGATATGACCGTTCCATTTGGCGAAGACGCTCCATAAAGGTGTTTTCAAGGCTCTTTATCATCGCCGACACCTGTTTCAGTTCGTAGGCATTCATAAGCGCGGACGGTTTTGATATGACAACTTTATTTTTTCAAATACCGCCGGATCCCATGTGAGATTGAATTGCCCGATAGCGGTCAAAATCGGCAACAGGAAATAATGTGTTTCCTTACCATGTTTGACCCATTTGAATTTGTATCGGTCGCGCACTCGTTGGAGTTGTCTGGGCGACATAAGCAACAGCGAGGCCGCCAGCGTCTTGGAGATAGGTGGAATCTCCATAAGTTCCTCTTTTTCTTCTTTACGACGCTTTTCGTTTTTCTTCTCGGTTTTCAGCAATTCGAGTACAGATAGCGTCAACTCTTGGAGCGATTCTATCTTACGGCTCAAATATTCCAGTGTAATTGTTTCCATAATTCGTTCTTTGGATTTAGTGTTACGCTGGCAAAGTTCGGCAATAGCCAAAAGGTGCATTCGGGACGTTCCATGTAACATTCCACGGTTTTAACTCATGTTAACCCTTTCGTAAAGACACAAAGTGCTGGCTATTGATATGTAGCCAGCACTTTGTCAGTGGATTAGCTATACATCAACTAAATTGCGAGATTGCCGAGATTTTTTGAGAGTGTTTCCATGTCACGACTGATTTTGTCGTTTGTGATTCTGGCGTAGATTTGCGTCGTCTGAATGTTGGTATGGCCCAACATCTTCGACACTGATTCGATAGGCACACCCTTACCGAGTGTCATCGTCGTTGCGAATGTATGACGTGCGAGGTGAAAGGTTATCTTCTTTTCAATTTCGCAAATGTCGCCGATTTCTTTAAGGTATGCGTTCATCTTCTGATTGCTCAGGACTGGCAGGATTTCACCGTCTTGGAATTGTCCTTCGTACTTTTTGAGGATTTTCTCCGCCATAGGCAGGAGGGGTACGTTCACGTTGGTCTTGGTTTTCTGACGGTGAGTTACTATCCACAGGCGACCATCGAACATTTTTTTAATGTTGTCTGCCCTTAATGCGGCAATATCGGCATAAGCCAATCCCGTATAGCAAGCGAATATGAACACATCGCGTACTTGATCGAGCCGCTTGATGGAGATTTCCTTTTTGGCGATGGCGAGAACTTCATCTTCCGAGAGGTAGCCTCGGTCAACCTTCTCTTTCTTCATCTTGTGATTGAGATACGGATCGCGGAAAGCGATACCCTCACGCTGTGCTTTCAACAGCACCATGCGGAAAAGTTGGAGAAACTTGTAAACGGTGTTCTGCCCGCACTTGTATCGGGTAGCGAGGAAAACCTCAAAATCTACAAGGAATTTTTGTTTCAGTTCTCGCAGGGGGATGTCGGAGATATTGTATTTCTCTTTCATAAACTCCACCACACGACGGTAGCAGCGTTCATATTTCTGATAGGTCTTGTCGCTGCGGTTAATCCCTATCATCTTCTTGGTGTCTTCAAGAAACTCCTTATATAAAGGAATAAGGGATTCAGCTTTGGCGGTAATGCCCATATAGGCATTCTTCACCATTTCTGCGGTCACATAGCCATGACGCTGTTCAAGGTCATAGTAGTGGCGTTTAAGGAGAACCTGAATATCCGACAGTTTGCCATTAAGCTCCTTTATTTTGGCGGTCTTGCCTATGGCTCTGCCGCTTTTGGAATCCCAGATTTCGGGATTGACAGCAAGTTTGGTAGAGAACATTTCCCTTTCTCCGTTGATAGAAAGGCGCACCATTATACCCCCTTCCCCTTGCTTGTTCAGTTGTCCTCTCCTGATGTAGAAGAGAATGTTGAAGGTGTTCTGTTTCATCTTAAATCATTTTTTATTTCAAATGCTGGATTTAGTGTTCAGCATTGAAACGATTAGTGAATAATTTGAGTTGAGACAGATTCAAGCCAATGGAGGACACGTTGCGGACAAAATGTTTTCGCGTCAGACACCGGACATCGGATTTCCGATGTTTGAACAAGTTGTGTTGTTGTATATTGCACATTATCAATGCCTTACAACGCTACTTGCTACAAATTAGCTACACATTTGTCCGATTTGATGATTTTGAGCTTAAATTTGGCTGATTTATGACCGTTACAGTCCGATGTGTGTCTTTGTAAGTTGTGTTATATCAGATTGTTACAGTCGAATTTGCTACACACTTGCTACATTTTAGGCATCTTCAAAAGTGTGTAGCCAATTTGTAGCAAATAAATGTCCGGAATGCCGTTTTCGTGGGCTTTCGTGCGTCCGGCGTTATTGGCGTCAGGGCACAAAAAAACCACGGAACTTGTTGATAGTCCGTGGTTTGTCTTGATTAAGCCGACTTTTGTCCGCTTAGGTTGCGGAAAGACAGGGATTCGAACCCTGGGTACCCGTAAGGGTACAACGGTTTTCGAGACCGTCCCGATCGACCACTCCGGCATCTTTCCTTGGAGTTTTACGGCGACAAAATTACAAATTGTTTTGGACGCTGCAAAATAGTTTTGCGTTTTTTTGTCACTTAATTCCTATCGTCGTTAATAACTCGCTGACAGCTTGCGATATATTGTCGCTGTGTCGGTTGAGGCATTTTATGAACAATGACCCGATTATGGCTCCCGATGAGTTGCCGAAGGCTTCTTGCAGTGTCGCGGGGTTGGATATTCCGAATCCTATGAGCCTGTTGTGTTGTAGCGGCATGCGGTTGATGCGCTTGAAATAGGCTATCTGTTCATCGGTGAAGCGATCCTTGGTGCCGGTGGTCGATGCCGACGAAACCATGTAGATGAATCCCGAGCAGTTTTTGTCGATCAATTGGATGCGTTGTTCATCGGTTTCGGGGGTGATGAGCATTATTATGGGTATGTCGTACTTATCGCAAAGGGCTTTGTAGTCCGACATATATTCGCCAAACGGCAGGTCGGGAATTATCAATGCGTCTATACCCACTTCCTTGCAGCGTTCAAACAGTCGCTCGATTCCATATTGAATCATGGGATTAAGGTAGCCCATCAATACGAGCGGTGTGTCGGGCGCTTCCTTTCTTGCCTCGGCTACTTGCGACAAGAGCAGCTGCAGGTTCATGCCGTTGTTGAGTGCCACGGTCGAGCTGTGCTGTATGGTCTTGCCGTCGGCCATCGGGTCGGAGAAGGGCACGCCTATTTCAATCATGTCGACGCCTTGTGAGGCAAGTTGCTTTATTATTTCGCCGGTTGAGTCGATGGCGGGGAATCCGGCGGTAAAATACACTGACAGAATATTATTTTGTTTTCTCCCAAAAAGGTGTTGCAGTCGGTTCATTTTCGTTGAATTTTCTTAGTGAAAGGATGAAGTTGATTAATTTGTGGAGGTCTTTGTGGCCCGGTTCTGACTCAAACCGGCTGTTTATGTCGATTCCGGCCATTCCCGGACGCATTGCATTGACTATCGAGTCGACATCGTCGGGGCCTATGCCTCCGCTTAACATGTAGGGAATGGATAACGGATAGTCGTCGAGAAGCTGCCAGTCAAACTTGCGGCCTGTGCCTCCATGTGACGATGGCGTTACGTTGTCAAACAGGAACATGTCGACGCTTCCGTCATATTGCAGAAGGCTTGTCCAGTCGATTTCGCTGCCGATGCTTACAGCCTTGAACACAGTTAATCCGCTGTCGCGCAGCCGCCGGCACATTTCGGGCGATTCCTCTCCGTGGAGCTGCACTATCTTGAATCGGTAACGGTTGCAGATATCGATTATGTGGTCGTAATTGTCATTTACAAATACGGCGACGGGTCTTATGAAGCCGGGAAGCGACATTACTGTCATGGGATCCAATTCGCAGGCGTTGCGAGGTGATTTGGGATAGAAAATGAATCCCATAAGCATAGGTGCCAGCGATGCGACTTGGGCAATGTTGTCGGGCTCGCGCATGCCGCATATCTTAATCATCATCTCGCTATGGCGAGGAGTGGGGAATGTGGATTTATTCTGTTGCATTGATGAAATCTTTAAGGGCTTTGCCGGGGTGTTGGTGCTTCATGAATGTTTCGCCTATCAGAAATCCACGATAGCCGACATCGCGGAGCCGATGAATTTCGGCGATGGAGGAGAGGCCGCTTTCAGCCACCTTTACAATGTCGTCGGTGAGGGCTGATGCCATCTGCAGCGAAACATCGGTATCGGTGACGAATGTCGACAGATTGCGATTGTTGATTCCCACCATGTCGACCTCGGGATTGAATCGGTCGAGCTCATCCATGTCGTGCAACTCAAGCAGCACTTCCATTCCCAATTGATGGGCAGTGTCGGTGAACTTCACTATGTCGTTGAATGACAGGATTGATGCTATAAGTAGTATGGCATCGGCACCATATAGCCGAGCCTCGAATATCTGGCATGAATCGACTATGAATTCCTTACGCAGCAACGGTAGCGAAGTGCTTTTTCGGGCAAGAGCCAGGTCGCTCAATGCGCCTCCGAAATATACGGTGTCGGTGAGAATCGAGCATGCAGCGGCACCTGATTTGGTGTAGCCCTTTACTATCTCGTCGGCTACTGCACCGGGGTGGATGTCGCCGCGTGACGGCGAGCGACGCTTGAATTCGGCAATTATTCCAACTTCATTATCGGTGATGCTGCGGCTCATCGACACCGGTGTGTAGACCGACTTTGTGGCATGGGACAACGCCTTGTCGTAAATTCCGAGCATGGCCCTGGCTTCTATCTCGCGACGCTTGTTGTCGACTATTGCATTGAGTATTGAATTCATCGTTGTTAGTTGTTTAGTTGGACAAATCGTTCAAATGCGCTT
Organism: Muribaculum gordoncarteri; assembly: GCF_004803695.1. NCBI lineage: Bacteria > Pseudomonadati > Bacteroidota > Bacteroidia > Bacteroidales > Muribaculaceae > Muribaculum > Muribaculum gordoncarteri. The sequence goes on along the minus strand of NZ_CP039393.1, from coordinate 1,483,448 downwards.
AGGGCACGGCCGCTTTTTATAGAGTCGGTGGCCTGCTCTATGGCATCGTTAAGCTCAATCTCGGGTTCAAGCGTGACAATTGCGAACGCGGCATTGGCTATGACGCAATTGAGCTGAGCTTCGGTCGCCGTATTGTGCAGCACATTGTCGAATATTTTCGCGGCGTCTTCAATGGAATTTCCTCCCGACAGCTCCTTTTGAGCGATTCGGCTCCATCCAAGCGATTCAGGAGTGTAGATGCGCTCGCCTTGTGATGACGCAACCTTGAATGGCGAGGTCAACGATATTTCGTCGTATCCGTCAAGGGAGTGTACGACAGTGCAGTTTATGCCTTCAAGCTGGGCGATGTAGTTGTATAATCGGAGCAGCTTGAGGTTGTAGACACCCAGCAGCTGATGCTTCGGCAGGGTGGGATTGACAAGCGGTCCGAGCATATTGAAGAATGTTCTTACACCGAGCGATTTCCTCACGGGGCCTACGCTTTTGAGTGCCGGACTGAAGAACGGTGCATGCAGATAGCACACTCCGCTTTCATCGAGCGATTTGCGAAGACGGTCGGGGTCGCTCGTGAACTTGACTCCGTGCTGTTCCAGCACATTTGACGCTCCCGATATTGAGCTTGCGCCATAGTTGCCGTGCTTGATGACCTTGCGGCCTGTGCCGGCGACAACAAAGCATGTCGCGGTCGAGATGTTGAAGGTGTTTTTGCCATCACCGCCGGTGCCTACGATGTCAATCGATTTCACATCGTCGAAGTCCAATGGCCGCCGGCGCTCAATGAGTGCATCGCGGAAGCCGATAAGCTCGTCAAGAGTTATGCTGCGCATGAGATATACAGTCATGAACGCCGAGAGCTGAGACTCGTTATATCGTCCGTCGGCAATGTTAAGCAGCACATCGCGTGCCTCATTGCGCGAAAGGCTCTTGTGTTCAAACATTTTATATAATAGATCCTTCATCGTTAGTCGTGTTTTAATGATTAATCCAGTTCCTTATTATAGTGTCGCCTGACGGGGTGAGTATTGATTCGGGATGGAATTGTACTCCCCGCACATCGTATACCCGGTGACGGATGGCCATGATGTTGCCGTCGCTGCTCATTGCTGTCACTTCAAGATTGTTGTCGGGGAAATCCTCACGGTCGACGACCCAAGAGTGATAGCGCCCAACTTCTATCTTATCAGGAAGCCCTTCAAACAGGTAGTCGCTTGCGGTTATGTCGATTGTCGACTGAATGCCGTGATATACTGTCGATAGTTTTTTGAGTCGGGCTCCGAAGCATTCGCCTATGGCCTGTTCGCCGAGGCATATTCCGAGTATCGGTTTTACCGGTGCGTAACGCTTGAGCAGCTCCGGCAGCACACCGGCTTCCGACGGTATGCCCGGTCCCGGCGATATTATTATTTTGTCATATCGGTCGATGTCGTCGAGCGATATTTTGTCGTTGCGTATTACATCGGGGGTTATTCCCATTTATCTTACCGAGTGTACGATGTTGTAAGTAAACGAGTCGTAGTTGTCAAGTATCAATAGTTTCATTGCGTTTCGGTTTTTACGGGTTAATGTCCGAATGTTTCGGCATACTTCACTGCGTTGAATAGTGCGCCTAACTTGTTGTTGGTTTCCTGAAGCTCGTTTTCGGTAATGGAATGTGCCACGACTCCGGCTCCGGCTTGTGAATATAGAGTGTTGTTATAGCTGAGGAAACTCCTTATTGTAATGGCCTGGTTTAGGTCGCCGTTGAATCCTATGAATCCTATGCAGCCGCCATATATCATGCGGTTGTGAGGCTCGATCAAGTCGATAAGCTGCATGGCTTTTACCTTTGGTGCTCCGCTTAGTGTTCCGGCGGGGAATGTGTCGGCAAACAATCTATAGGGATTGGTATTCTCGGGAAGTGTGGCATGAACTCTTGATACCATGTGTATGACATGGGAGTAGTATTGAATTTGTCGCAGGAACTCTATATTGACGCGTCCGCCGCTTCGGCTGAGGTCGTTGCGTGCAAGGTCGACGAGCATTATGTGTTCGGCATTTTCTTTCTCGTCGACAAGCAGAGCCTCGGCAAGTTCATGGTCACGTGCATCGTTTCCGGTGCGCTTGAATGTGCCGGCTATCGGGTCAATGTAGGCGTCATGTCCGCTGATGCGCAGATGAGTTTCGGGTGAGGAACCGAAAATGCGGAATGAACCGAAATCAAAATAGAACAAATAGGGTGACGGGTTGACGCAACGTAACGCACGGTAAACATTGAATTCATCACCTGAGAAGGTTTGGGAGAATCGGCGTGACAGTACAATCTGGAACACATCACCTCGTAATGCGTGGGCGATTCCCCGCTGCACCATAACCTTGTACTCTTCGTCGGTAATCGGTGACGATGCCGCGCCTGTAGTGCTGAATGAGTACTGGGCCATGTTGTTATTGTGCAAGATGCTTATTATCTCGTCGATTCCCGATTCGTCACCGTCGGACAGATGCTCGTATATCGTCATCTGATTCTTATAGTGGTTCACCGTTATTATATAGCGGTATAACACATATTTCATATCTGGTATTCCGGTGAAACAGCAGTCCTTGCCGTGAACAGGTACGCTCTTTTCAAAGTAACGCACGCAATCGTAGCCTGTGTAGCCGAAAAAGCCGTTGGCCCCGGGCGATGTTTCTCCTGCGATGTCGTAGGACTCGATATAATCGCGAAGCATGTCGACAACATCTGTGTCGTCGGTCACTTCAATGCGTTGTGACGAACCGTCGGGGTAGGTGGCTATTATGGCTTCATCGACGACTACAAATGAGGCTATGGGATCGACACCGATATAGCTTATGGAGTTTTGCGATGTGTGATAGTCGGAGCTTTCAAGTAGTGCCGACTCGGGATAGAGGTCGCGAATCTTAAGGTAGATGCCTACCGGAGTTTCCAGGTCGGCAGGAATCATGCGCGATTTTACAATGAGGTTGTATCGTTTCATCTTGTCAGTGAGTTTTAATATTTGTCTTTATAAGCCATGTAGGTGTGCATGTCCTTGTCGCCGCGCCCTGAGAGGTTTACTACCACTATATCATCGGGCTTGAAGTCCATTTTGTCGAGAGCTCCGAGAGCGTGGGCCGATTCAAGAGCCGGAATTATGCCTTCGATGCGTGTCAGCCTGAATGCCGCTCTCAGCGCTTCGTCGTCGGTTACGGGCAGTACTTTTGTGCGGCCTGTTGATGCAAGATAGGCATGCAAGGGGCCTATGCCGGGATAGTCAAGACCTGCCGATATGGAGTAGGGTTCTATTATCTGTCCGTCGGGTGTCTGCATCACCAATGTGCGTGCACCGTGTATTATGCCCTCGGTGCCTGCCTGTATTGTTGCAGCAGTCTTGTCGGTGTCGACACCCAGTCCGGCTGCTTCGGCAGCTACAAGTTTTACATCGGGATTGTCGATGAAATGGTAGAAAGCACCTGCGGCATTGCTGCCTCCGCCCACACAGGCTATTACGTAATCGGGATTTTCGCGACCTATGTGTGACTTGAGCTGTGACTTTATCTCCTCACTTATTATTGACTGGAATCGTGCTACCATTTCAGGGTAGGGATGAGGTCCCACGGTGCTCCCGATGACATAAAAGCTGTCGGGGTTGCAGCACCAGTCGCGTATGGCTTCATTTGTAGCATCCTTTAGGGTCATGTTGCCGCTTTCGACCGGAATCACCGTAGCTCCGAGCATCTTCATGCGCTCTACGTTGGGCTGCTGTCGTGCTACATCGGTTGCTCCCATGTAGACTACACATTCAAGTCCCATGAGCGCGCACACAGTTGCTGTGGCTACACCGTGTTGTCCGGCTCCGGTTTCGGCGATGATGCGCTTCTTGCCCATGCGCATTGCCAGCAGCACCGAGCCTATGGCGTTGTTTATCTTGTGAGCGCCTGTGTGGTTTAGGTCTTCACGCTTAAGGTATATGTTGGTGTTGTAAAGTTCGCTCAGTCGGCCGGCGCGATACAGCGGTGACGGACGCCCTACGTAGTCGCGCATCAGGTCGTTGAACTGTTGATTGAATTGCGGGTCGTCGATATAGCGATAGTATGCTTCGGTGAGCATCTCCACATTGTGGTGCAGGATTTCGGGAATATAGGCTCCACCGAATCGGCCATAATATCCGGCATCGTTTACCGGGAGGGTGTGATGATGGTAGTTGTTCATTGTTTTTTGCGTTTTGCCGTAATAGTGATGTTAATAAAAAAGCCATCGATGTAATATCGACGGCTCTCTAAAGTGCAGTTATGTATTTAATTGTAGATATTGATCAACTATAACATATCATTGCCATCGATATTTGTTACCGATGTGCCACCAATGATTTATGTTGTATATATATGACATGATTAATTGTTTTATGCTGCAAATATACAGTTGTTTTTATTAAAATACAAATTTTAGGGGCAAAAGTTTAATTATTTTCGATATTTTGTCGTGTTTAAGTGCTTTTGTTAATATGTAATGCATAAATATGCAAATTTCAATGTCGGAGAAATAGTTTCGGAGCGTTGAACAATTTAATTAGTCCTGCGTTAAAATAGTATAATTGAAAAAATAAATTTTATAATTTGTATTATGGATAATAAAAGCATCAAAGGTACACGTACTGAGCAGAATCTGCTTAAGTCATTTGCCGGTGAATCGCAAGCTCGCGGTCGTTACACAATATTTGCCGAAGTAGCCAAGAATGAAGGTTATGAGCAGATAGCCGCTATATTCCTTGAAACGGCTGAGCAGGAATATGCTCATGCCAAGAGTTTCTTCAGCTATCTTGATGAAGGAATGCTTGAGATAACCGCGTCATATCCTGCAGGACCTATTGGCGATACGGCACGTAACCTGCGTGAAGCTGCTGCCGGTGAGCATGAGGAGTGGTCAGACATGTATCTTGAGTTTGCACGTGTTGCACAGGAGGAGGGATTCCCTCGCATTGCTTCACACTTCAAACTTGTTGCACAGGTGGAACAGGGTCATGAAGCCCGTTACCTGAAGCTGCTCGAACGCGTAGAGAGCGAAAGCGTGTTCTGTGACGCGGAGGAAGAGGAATGGCAGTGCCGTTACTGCGGATATATCCATAAGGGCAAGTCTGCTCCCGGCAAATGCCCGGTATGCGGAAAGGAACAAGGCTACTTTGAGCGTAAGAAAAATAATTATTGATAAATAGTTAATCTGTTTTGTTGGAATATGTGCAATGCCCGGAAAGCGATATGCTTCCGGGCATTGATATTTATGTGGGAATGTGATCGAGGGTGGGATGTTGTTGAGGTGAGTTGATTGTGGAAAACGGCGGCTTTTGAGCGATTAATATTTTTTAAGATAAAAGAATAGGGGATAATCGGGCTTTTATACTCTTAGGGGTAAACGATAAGCATTGGTGTCGGGCACGTGGCGATGCTGATGGGAAATATAACCAATCAAAATCAATCAAAGATGAAAAGATGTCTATGCATATTGTTTTCAGTTTTTATCATTGCTAATGTGTGGTGTCAGGAGGATTCCAACCGAGTCGGCATAAACTTAGGAGTTGACGGTGATAATTATAATGTGGCATTCTCCTATCACTATATGGTGGACAAGCACATCGGAATTGGCGGAAGCCTTGGTGTGTGGGGCGAAATATCGGAAGCAGGACTTCTGTTTGATTTGTTTGGCGGTTATGATGATTGTTGCTGCAATCACTATTATAATGATTATGCGCAGAACACATCGCTCTATATTGAGCCGTCGATTGTAATTGATACAGCGCCGATTTTTCGGATAGGCAATGCGGGAATAGGACTAAACATCACGCCATCGGTGAGATTTAGCACCAACCACTACTGTACTATCTATCGCCAGACGGGCAAAAAATGGCAGGAGGTTGAATATAAATGTAACAACGTGTCATTTGGAGTGTTGGTGGGACCTACATTGCGGTTAGGACCGGCATTGATAACGTTGGCTTACAAGATTTCAAATCTTGACACCAACCGCGTCTATGAGTCATCGAGCCGATATACCCGCAATCCGGTGCAGGGCATGGTATTTGAGATTGCTGTCTATCTGTGATTGCGCTGTATATCAGTAGCTGATTGAAATGAAATTATTATTAGAAAACCTTATCGACATATTGAACTGAATAGGATTATTTTTGAGCTCCTGTGATTATACTTTATATTATTTGATTCAGTTCAACCAAATAAGGCCGTTCCGACATCAATCGAGAACGACCTTATTTTTATGCCTTAACCCAATTCAAATGGGGAGGGATTTTGAACGCGGGCGCATTGAGAAGGCTCGCGGTTGTGTGAAATTGGGGTGGGGAGGTGTTTGTTATCTAAGGAAATAGCATTATATTTGCAGAAAATTCATTTTGAATCGAGCGGGATCGGGTGTCGCTTAGGCTCCTCCCGTTGCTTTTAATCATTTTTTGATGAAATGAAAGGAATAGTTTTGGCAGGAGGATCGGGCACACGTTTGTATCCGATTACCAAAGGAGTTAGCAAGCAGTTGCTCCCGATTTATGACAAGCCGATGGTGTATTATCCTATTTCGGCATTGATGCTTGCCGGAATTCGTGATATTCTGGTGATATCAACTCCGCAGGATTTGCCGGGGTTCAAGCGCTTGCTTGGCGATGGCAGCGACTATGGCTTAAATCTTAGCTATGCCGAGCAGCCAAGTCCCGACGGATTGGCGCAGGCATTTATTATCGGTCGTGAGTTCATTGGCGATGATGCGGCTTGTCTTGTGTTGGGCGATAATATATTCCATGGCGCAGGATTTTCCGGTATCTTGAAGGAGGCTGTGCGCACGGCTGAGAGTGAGGGTAAGGCTACGGTGTTTGGATATTGGGTTGACGATCCCGAGCGTTACGGTGTTGCCGAATTTGATCATAACGGTAACTGCCTGTCGATAGAGGAGAAGCCTGAACATCCTAAGTCAAACTATGCCGTCGTTGGATTGTATTTCTACCCCAACAAGGTGGTGGATGTAGCCGCTACAATCAAACCGTCGGCACGTGGTGAATTGGAAATCACCACTGTGAATCAGGAATTTCTTAAGGATGGTGAGTTGAAGGTGCAGACTTTGCCCCGAGGCTTTGCCTGGCTTGATACCGGTACTCACGATTCGCTTGCCGAAGCTTCAATATATGTCGAGGTGCTTGAGAAGCGTCAGGGACTCAAGATTGCCTGTCTTGAAGGTATCGCTTATCGACAGGGCTGGATTTCACGCGATAAAATGGTTGAGCTTGCCCGCCCGATGTTGAAGAATCAGTATGGTCAATATCTTCTGAAGGTAGTAGAAGAGGTTGAGCGTACCGGATGTAAAAATTTGGATTGATAACTCTGATTTTAGTTATTGTTTTTCAATTCCTGCAAATTATAAAGCGATGGAGGTAATAAAGACCGATATAGAGGGCGTGGTAATAATTGAGCCGCGCTTATTTAATGATTCTCGAGGATATTTTTTTGAGAGCTACTCAAAACGCGAATTTGACGAGAAGGTGCGTCCTGTGGATTTTGTACAGGACAATGAGTCATGCTCGACACGTGGCGTGATGAGAGGACTGCATTTCCAGCGTCCGCCATACACTCAGTCCAAGCTTGTGCGTTGTGTCAAAGGACGGGTGCTTGATGTAGCTGTTGACATACGTAAGGGTTCGCCTACCTATGGCCGTCATGTGGCTGTTGAGCTAAGCGAGGAAAACCATAGGCAGTTCTTTGTTCCGCGAGGTTTCGCCCATGGTTTTGCCGTGTTGAGCGAAACTGCAGTGTTCCAATACAAGTGTGACAATTATTATGCCCCTCAGGCCGATGGAGGCATATCTATTGCCGATGATTCGCTTGGTATTGATTGGCGTATCGACCCTGCATGTGCCATTCTGAGCGAGAAGGACACGAAGCATCCTTTGCTTGCCGACTTTGATTCGCCGTTTGACTACGATGTTGATCAATATAAGCAATAGTAAAAATTTCAGCTTATTTGACTAATTGGTAAAAATAATAAATACAATAAAGATAATGAAACGAAATATACTCATAACCGGCGGTGCCGGATTCATAGGCTCACATGTTGTGCGACTTTTTGTCAACAAATATCCCGATTATCACATCGTAAACCTTGACAAACTCACCTATGCCGGTAACCTCGCCAATCTCAAGGATATAGAGGATAGCCCCAACTATACATTTGTCAAGGCCGATATCGCCGATCTTGACGAGATGCGACGCATAATCGTAGAGCATAAGATAGATGGCATTATACATCTTGCCGCCGAGAGTCATGTCGACCGCTCAATCAAGGATCCGTTCACATTTGCCCGCACAAATGTTATGGGTACACTCGCTTTGCTTCAGGCGGCCAAGGAATATTGGGAGTCGTTGCCCGAGAAATATGACGGCAAATTGTTCTATCACATTTCGACCGATGAAGTTTATGGAGCACTTGAGCTCACCGACCCCGAAGGTATTGAGTCGCCGTTCACTACCACAGCTTCGTCGACCGAACATCATCACGCCTACGGTTCTGAATTTTTCCTTGAAACAACCAAATACAATCCTCACAGTCCCTATAGTGCCTCAAAGGCGTCGAGCGACCACTTTGTGCGTGCCTATCACGACACCTACGGAATGCCTACAATTGTAACCAATTGTTCCAACAACTACGGCCCTTACCAGTTCCCCGAAAAGTTGATACCGTTGTTTATAAACAATATACGCCACGGCAAGCCGCTGCCAGTCTACGGCAAGGGTGAAAATGTGCGTGACTGGCTCTTCGTTGAGGATCACGCTCGCGCAATCGATTTGATATTCCATAAGGGAAAGATTGCCGACACTTACAACATCGGAGGATTCAATGAGTGGAAAAATATCGACCTTATACGTGTGATCATACGCACTGTCGATCGTCTGCTCGGCAACCCCGAAGGTCACAGTGAGCACCTCATAACCTATGTCACTGACCGACTTGGTCACGACATGCGCTATGCCATTGATTCGCGCAAACTTCAGCGTGAGCTCGGTTGGGAGCCGTCGCTTCAGTTTGAGGAGGGCATCGAAAAGACCGTCCGCTGGTATCTTGACAATCAACCCTGGATGGACCACATAACCTCGGGCGACTATCAGCGCTACTACGAGGACATGTATGCCAACCGCTAATTACCCACTACTACATCACATATACTACTACGGCGCACCGGAATTCCGGTGCGCCGTAGTAGTATAATATATATTGTTAAGCCTTTATTATTTTCCGATTACGAATCTGATACTTGTCTTTTGACAATATTTTGGCTGTTCCATAGAACAATCCTTCAATCAATCCATATCCATTTTTACGGTATGGCACTCCATTCCAATAATTTGAAATGCATTCCGGTAATGTTTTGTTGTGAGTAAGCACGATATTGTCAGGCGCTAACAACTCGGCTGCGCCTTCATACCATTCGGTGTCCAGCCAAATAAGTTTGCCCTTTTCTAACAGAATTTTGTATAGCACAAAATCGCAATCATCTCTATATTTATAATGAATCCACGCGTCCATATCTTCACGATTTCGGGCAACAAATAGACAATCTTTTCGTGATGGATATTCAGGAAATTCATTGAGCCGTGCTTGCTCAAGTAGATTCTCCGCTTCTTGTTTATAGGATGGTGCCGATGAAAAATCTCTTTCCGAGATGGGAAATTCAAATGGTTCATTTACCTCGTATTGCCGTTTCGGAATTCTTACGACATGATACACTATTACTCCGCTTACATCGTTCAATACACCCATATTTAATTTAGGTTTATTATTGCAGTCGGCTTGTGACATTGTGATCAATTTTATTATTCAGATACAAATGTATAAATTTTTATTGTACAATAATGTCCGTTGCAAAAAATTGCCTTTTAATTGAAGTATTGCTCGGGAGATATTTATGATTTTATTTCATAAACTCGGGTCGGTTTAATTTGTTATCCAATATGAAGGGAATAAATAATTGTGTCATACAATATGTTGATTCCGGTAAATTAAACGTTTAAAATTATATACTAAATATAGCATAAGTGAATAAAACAGACATAGCATTCGGACGAAATGTTCACAAATGCCGATTGGCAATGAGCATTTCTCAGGAAGAGCTTGCATTTCGCGCAGGTCATCATCAAACTTATATAGGAATGGTTGAACGTGGCGAATGTTCAATCTCGCTTTTAAATGCAAAGAAAATTGCAGATGCGCTGAATGTAAAATTAGATTACTTAATTGGGAATGATGATTAAAAGAGAATACTAAATGTAAATACATCCTACCGGCTTGCACGTATGTCAATGTCGTGGAGAGGCACGGAGTATTGCTAATGTTATCCACAATTTTTAAAAAAAGCGTATGACAATACAATCAGCATTATCAAGCCGAGGTTTTCACCGTAAAAAATGAAGGCATTGCCGATAATGATGTTGTCGCAAGCTCCCAAATACATAATCGTTTATCGGTCAGCTTCATAATTATCAAGATAGGCCGTTAGTCGTGTAAATGAAGATTTCATTTCTACTGTAAAATTTTCCCGTTTCACAATTTGCTGATACATTTGTTTAACATCCTCGTAATCGCTATTACGAGATAATTTGGCTGAAATCAGTCCAACCATGCAATGAGTATCAAGTCCGGAACAATATGGACAATAGAGTTCTATCGGTCTTGTATTATATAAGGCATCCAAAGCAGCGATACTATTGTATTGTGACATAAAATCCACAGCAAGAGGTAAAATTGGCAATAACTCATTGTTAAGGTCGAGCCAGTTGCAAGCAAAATTATTGTCAGTAAGCACAAATCTATCCGTATTTTTCACTTGCATCTGCCAATGCAAGTCCGGATTAAAGCCATTAGATTTTATTGCCTGAAGCAATCTCAGATTTATAAATGCTGAATGATTCAAATGGAAACCATAGGCATTGCAGATGGCAGTTATATCACTAAAATCCACACTGACATAAGGAAAGAGATGTATCTCAAATCCCCAAGAATTTGTAGTGAACCATATTTCTTCACTTCTGTTGCCAATTCTCCTGCTTAATGCAAATCTACTTTTGACAATCTTAAATCCATTGGATGTTGCAAAAGGCTCCAATTCCGAAAATATGCGATTTTTAATGTCTTGTATTTTCATAGCCAGTTATTTTTAAGTACGCGACGTGAATAGAATGGTGCGTAAATGAAGAATAGGCATACATTCAGCAATATATAGCCGGGAGTGTCATGCCTTACGGCAATTGAAATGTTCTTTTGTATAAAGGCGATTATCGCAATTATCAATCCGAGATAAAATATCTCGCCAATTTGTGACTCAATCAGCGGGGTATAGAACACTGCCGCGAATGTGTATAGCAGCCAAAATATCTGCACATTGCGAAGGAATAGATATACATTGCGCTTTGAAAATGCCGTTGATGTCTGTTTGCTATCTGTTTTACCACTCAAGAAATATAAGCTCAGGAAGGGATTGATAAAGAAGTTCCCGCATAAAATCAATGACAGATACCTGCCGCCATATTGTTCCCGACTAATACGAATGTTGGCAAATAACAATCCCATCGCCGATGCCATGAGCAGGAGTTGTGCAACTTTAGCCACATCGGAATGTAGCCACAATTCACGATCAAGCCAACCGCCACTAATTCCGACAATCAAGATAACGGCGTAAATCAACAACAAGAAATTGCCGACAATGGCAGATATGTACAATAAATTCTTCATTCAAAGCCTATTGTTAATGCTTTAACGGTATAATTCCAGCTCCAAATATATATTACCCACATCAGCCCAATACCAATGAGAAGGCAGACAAGTAATGCGATTCCAATATCTTTATGCCTATTTCTAAACGCATAAACCACGTTTGCCAACTGCGCCATTATCAGTAAGACATTCGCTACCAACAGACACCTGTTGACAACTGCTGTTTCTCCTACAAAAAGAACTGCAAAAGAAGCCACGAATGTGATTGCAAATAATATGACAATCGGCCATTTTGCTTTGTATATCAGTTTCATCGCTTGCCTCCTTTCTCTTGATTCCTGATTGACTTTTTCGGAGCAGGTCTGACAGCATCATTCGGCATCATATTTTCAAGCATATCCCTGACAGACTGCTGAACCTTGATTTTTAGGTATACCGATTCTTGACGGTTATGGTCGATGGTTTTCAGATACAACGTATTATTGTCATGCCAGAAGATAGTGCGAAGCCCGGACTCTTCTGCCTGACAGTATAGTGGTTCACCATTATATTGAGTGCTCTTATATGACTCAAATTCATAAAAGTCATTTCCTTCTCGGCGAAAAAATCTCAAATCTAACGGCCAATCGCAATCATAGCCGATCTGCGATACATACATCCCGTTGGCGTTTATAACTGTTGGATAGGCCGCACTACATATATACTTTCCACTCTCGGAGTCAAACCACCATATAGAATCGTCATGCGGACTGTCCGGGATTACAAAACCATACAACTTCAATTCCGGAAGATATAATAACCGTTGTTTGTTAAACCCAACCCCGTCTGCTTCTATCACGTAATATATTTCTTGTCGGATGACAGAATCAATCCGTTCAAACTTAGCCTGCGATTCTTTTAACACCATACTTACGATTTCGTTGTCGGCAATGGAGTCTGTCGGAATTACATTATAGCATGAAAACTCCTTTTCAGCATTGGCATATTCAACGTAGCTTATTTGCTCTACTGAGAAAACAGCTTGGGCGGATGCAACAGCAGCACTTGCTATCACAATCAGCATTATCCAAAATATACGATATACCGGTTTCATATCACTATTCTTTCACCGATATCTATTTTTATAATCTTGTTGATTGTATTAATCCATGTTTTCATCGTTGGCCTCCTTTCAGTACCTCTATGAAAGTTCTGACTTCTTGCGGTGAGAGATTGCCAATAGCATTTTTAGGGAATGACAACTGGGTAAAGTCGTTATTAAAAATCGTCACACTCAAACTATCTTTTCCAAGAAAATCAATATTATAAGTTATGGAATCTTCATACACTATTTCTCCTCCTTCGTAATTAATTTCAACGAAGTTGTCTGGGAAAACAAATGTACCGTAATATTTTTGCGACAACAACGGCTGGACTTGATACAGACTGTCAATGAGAACCGATATGTCACTGGCATGACGATGATAACGTGCAGAATCAATAGGAATAACCCATGCGGTAGGCGATGCCCCGTACTCCAGTCCATACATGCAACCTTTCAGTGTGTCGACTTTGAAACAGTCGACTTTTCTGTTTCCATAATCATACAGTCTGATGCTATGTGACAGTTCGCGAATGAACAGACCCTCTTTTTTGCCTAATCTAGCCATCATAACACCTCTACTTTCATAAAGCACATAATCGCCATCTTCAGCCACAATAAAATGTCGGCCACAGTAAAATAACAGCGGCAATATAAGAATGGCGGGAATGATCGAAAACCAGGAATCTATTCTCAACCACCATTTCAGAAATTTCGGTTTTTCAAGACCTCGGCTGACAGGTAGGACGAGCAGACCGAGAATATAACCTACAACTAAAAGGTTGTTGATTAAATTCCATCGCCACATCACGCCGCTATTCGTCACGTTTATCATCAAGATGACAACAGGTAGGAGCGCGATCTGCACCCACACCATCCACAGCACTATCTTATATCGGAGAGAATCGGACATAGCGGCTATAAATTGAGATTTGCGATACTGTCATTCCATTCAATCACTTCGCCGTCGTGAAACATCTTGTTTCCGGAAACAGCATAGCCATTGCCAATATATTTGAATTGTGACGGTTTTGCACCTCTAAGCACTATCTCCTCTGCGACAGTTCCAGCGCAATCTAAGCCGTCAAAGCATACCTCATTTTGCGGATAATATACATGATACTTGTCTTTGGCGTACTCCGAGCCTTTGCACACACGGAATGTTTCACTATCCGCGCCGACATTCTCTTTTTCAGTGAAATCCGTTCCGACTATATATCCCCAATAAACCTGTCCGCCAATATTATTGTAACCTTCTGCAAAACTATCGACAGGCACGCTTACCCACTCGCCTTTATCGGAAATATTATCACTGCGATAAGAGCAAGAAGAAATTAAGGCTGACATTATTATCAATAAATAGGGATATTCAGTTAATGGCTTGATTTATCAAGCTGAAAATGGAGCGTGGTCGCCCTATGGCGGTGCTGTTTTGATTATGAGGGCAAATTTTCAATTCTCGGCGATAAAATATGACATTTCGGACAAATAGGGATACACTGATTCGCCTCCGATGTGCTTCGGAGATGAGATGACAGTATGATTTTTCACGCTCGCTGTTTTTGTAACTGCTTCTCTTTTTCTTCGATGGCGAGTTGTCGGGCGGCAAGTGTTGCGGCGTTTGCCATGTGGATGCCGAAAAAGAGCAGCAGGGTTTCGCTGCGGGAGTTGCGTGCCGCTATCCGGCCAACGCTGTAGTGTTGTTTCTGATTACCGAAACTGCCCTCCATGGCGGTAGAGCGCAGTGTCCCGATTATTCGTCGGGCTGTGCTTATGTCAGCATCTTCATCCTTGGGCTTCGGGCCTTTGCGGACAAAACAGGTCGTCATGCCGTTTTCGGTGCAATACCGCCGGTTGTCGTTGTTGGCATAGATGGTGTCTGCCCCTACCCTGGTCACTTTGATACCGGTCAGTTCCTGTTGATATTCAATACACTCCTGTAATCTCACGCCCTCGTTGAAGGCTTCGAAGGAATGGTGTTCGATGAATGAAATTCCGTCAATCTGGATGTTGTTGACCTTGACTCCGAACTCCACTCGCTTGTTCTCCTTGCCTCTGACAATAGGACGGATGTACGGACGGTCTATGCTGACGATACGGTGTTTCACCTCCTTTTTCTGAGCAAGTGCGCTCTGCTGGCGATACACCTCTTTTAATGCACTGAGACGCTTGCTTTGCTCTGCGGTGAGCGTGATGTCAACGGTGTGTATCTTGCAGATTCTGTTCCATTGACCTATCTGTTTGGAAAGCAGGCCGAGCAATCGACGGCGGAGTTTGGCGGTTGCCGCCCTGGTGTGCTTGCGATGCTTGGCATAGGTGAGTCTGTCGCGGTCAATATCACGATACTTGTTGCGTGGCAACCGTTCCTTCAACGCCTTGCAGGTCTTTTTTATAAGTGATTGAATCCACTCGCAGCATTCCCACAACAGCTTTACATCTGTCGGGAATCGCAGATGGCTCTCGTAACAGGTGGCGTCGGTCAGGCACAGGTTCTTGTCTTTTAACAAACCGCCCCACTTGTCATACAGCAATTTCTGTAGTTCTTTGATATCAAGAGCTCCGGCTATACGCTGACGGATAGCACTGACTATCTTGCCGTTCTTTATGGGGTTGGCCGGATCTATGAGCACCCCGCAGAACATCTGTATGTGTATACTGCCGTTGAGCATCTCGATCAGGCCGTCATCCGACTGTCCGGTATATGGCTTGAGAAACATCAGCGCCACCTCTCCCTCCGGCGGGAACATCGGAGTGTTGCCCTGAGGATGCGTTTTGGGAAAATGCGAACGGATTTTCTCTGCCAGTTCTTTCAATGGCAATTGCGCATGGATGCGCCCGAGCTCGCTTACGGCAAAACTCTCGCGATATTTTTGCATGAAATCGAACTCGGTAAACGGCAACGTGGCCGTAATCTCGGATATTTTTCGTAACTTCACGTACAATTATTTTAAGAATTACCCCCGAATAAGCCCGTGATGGGTCCATCGGGGGTTCATTGTAAAGTTACAAAATATCTACGACTTTGGCAAACAATTAGTTGGCAATTAACTGAGTATCCCTAAATATATCTTCATCACTATTTCTGCTTTCTATGTTTGAACTTGATGGTTTTCTTGGCGTTGCGTTTGGGATATTTGACCTTGATTGTTACCGGGTCATCGTAACCCTCTGCCTCGATGCGGAGAGTAGCTTCTTTCAGCGGCTTGCCATCTTCGTCTTGCAATCCATAGTCATAATCCCAATAAATACGGCATGAATGTTTCTCGTCAAGGTATTCCGGTGAAAGATATTCGTAATCTTCCTCTCCGTCCTCATCAATCCAAATTCTCGAAATATCCAATTTATCTCTTTCCATCAGATTGCCATACTCATCTTTCACATTGAGGTCAAGATAATGATTTTCCTCCCTTTTAACTGAAATAGCACCACCAAAAACAAATTCGCCCGGTAACGCATTATAATCCGGAGTAAGTGTGATTTCTACGGTTCTCATATTCTCGGTTACGACAATCGTCTGCGGTTCATAACCGACATATTCCACTTTCAATGTATCGCCGATGCAGACCGGTAATCCGAAATGACCATCTAAATCGGATATGGCACCTAACGCAGTGCGTCTATTTGAAATAGTCGCTCCGATTAATGGCTCTTTTGAAATAGTACCGTCGGGCAACGTGTCGCCACTCAGCACAATGCCTTTGACGGTTATTGTATCTGTCATTGCCGGTATGTTCCCTTTCAAAATGTTCTGCGGTTCTTGCACGTTCTGGGCCTCAGAGGTCATCGGCATGAGCATGGCGATGGAAGCCGCCGATATTCCGGCAAGGGCTACGGCTTTCCCGGCAAGTGAGCGGGCGCGGAGTTGTTGCTCAAGGTAGCGAACCTCGGACTCACATTTGGGGCACGTACCGAGGCAGTCGCCCTTATAGCGACATTCTGATGTCACGAACTCAATGCCGTTAGCCTCGGCAATCTGTCGGCGTATCTCTTTCAGTATCTTGCAGGTCTGCTTTCCTCGTGCCATAATCAATCTGGGGGTAATTTGAATGTAATGGGAAGAGTAAAATATGTGTTGACTTTTTTGCCATTAATAATGCCGGGAGTAAAATTAGGGAATAATCTTACTACCCGTAAAGCCTCACGGTCAAGAGCAGAATCTTTATCTCGTACTATTTTCGGCTCACAAACACGACCTAATGTGTCAACATAGAACTGTACTACCACACGACCTTGAATCTCCTCCATTAATTGCTCTTCGGGATATTTCAAATGTTGACCTATGAAACGTAACATTTCAGCGGGACCTCCCGGAAATTGTGGCAGCTGTTCAACACAACTGTAAATTCCACTTTCATCCGGATTTTTCGGCCGCTCTTCCGGCATTTCACCTTGTGTTACTACTTCATTAGGATCATGGCTTATCTCACCTTCTTTGATACCTGAAACTTCGATTGCAGAATTGAAAATTGTATCTCTGGTTTTGGATAATAAGCATTCCTCATCAATTTCGCCCTCGAAATCCAATGTATCAGCTATTTCGATCGGTTCGCCCTGCAATGTTTCGTTTGACTGATTCGATGATGATGTGCCGCTGCACCCCGACATGATAATCATCCCTGCTGAGATTCCGGCAATGGCAACGGCTTTCCCGGCAAGGGAGCGGGCGCGGAGCTGCTGCTCCAAGTAGCGGACTTCGGCTTCGCATTTGGGGCATGTGCCGAGGCAGTCGCCCTTGTAGCGACATTCCGATGTAGCGAACTCGATGCCGTTTGCCTCGGCAATCTGCCGACGTATCTCTTTCAATATCTTGCAGGTCTGCTTTCCTCGTGCCATAGTCAGTGTTTGCGGATTTGATAGGTGAATAGATCGAATCGGTTGAAGCCGAGTGCTTCAAGAGCCTTGCGGCTTGCCTCGCGGTCGGTATCGGTGTTATAGTTGGGTATCAGCGGTATGCGGATTATGCAGTCGCTTTGGCGTCCGGACTCCGCAATCAGGCGTAGATTGTCAAGAACAAGGTCATTGCTCTGCCCCGTATAGTTACGGTAAATGTCGGGATTCATATCCTTGATGTCGATAATCAGAGTATTGACAACCGGGAGCAACGCCTCGATGTTGGCCGATGGAACATTAAGCGATGTTTCAAGATTGATTTGCCAGGCCGGACCGCAAAGCCCACGAAACTCACTGATGAAATCGGGGCGCAGACAAGGCTCGCCGCCGCCGAAAGTAATGCCGCCATTTGTGGCGAGAAAATACAATTCATCAATCCTCACTTCATCATAAAGCGACTGCGGCGAATACTCTCTTAATCGGCTTCCGTCGCCCAGCGACTGCGGATTAAGACAATATCTGCAACGGAGAGGACAGCCATGAAAAGCCACAAGCGTTGTCACGCCGTCGCCGTCGGTGGAAAGACGGTGACGCGCCACGCCTATGATCTTTGAGAGGCTAATTCCCATATTGCACTATATTTTAGGCAGTCATTCTTACTTTGCTATCCAATAAGATGATAACTGATTGTATACATTGCAAATTTAGTGAGAATATTTGATTTTAAGTGTGACAAATGTCACACTTATGCTGATTTCTTCAATATTGAGAATATCTTATGGCATAACATCATAAAGAAAATGATAAATTTGCACTATGGAGAAGTTTAACGACTTTGAGCGAGATATAGACTTCGCTTTTTGGAAAAATATATGCGAAAGTCATGGTGAGCTTCGGCATTTCCGTCGAGGTGAATGTTTCGTGCATTCCGGCGAAGAGTTGAAATTCTGCGGCTGGATAAAGACCGGCGGCTTCAAGCATACGTTGACTGACAGCGAAGGTAATCATAAAGTCGTTGGTTTAGTATTCAGAAATGCAGTGTTGGCAAACTACTCGGCAACAATGTTCAACCGGCCAATAACCACTGATATCATAGCACTGGAAGATTCCGATGTGATGGTAGTCCCGACAAAACAGATTCGCATATACATTGAGAATAATCCGGAACTTCATCTGCGGCTTGTCCAGTCCTTGTTCCTACAAGCGCACCAAACTATACTTAACAGCTACTATTATTCACTCATCAAACGTTACCGACAACTGATAGAGCGATTTCCTAATATCCATAAACTTGTATCTATGGGTGAAATCGCCTCATACCTCAATATCTCGCGCCGCCAGCTCCACCGCTTTCGTGAGATTTTCACGGAGCATACAGATTGATATAATGATGCCGGCGCACGGTGACATGGTGGATTTGCTGCTGATTGCGGGGTGGGGGATAAAAAAATTGCCCGTCCCTCCTTTCAAACAAGGAGGAACCGGACTAAAGCCAAAAGGCATGATTTTGTGATTCTAAAGATAGTTGTCTTATAGCGATTTAAAGTGTTGAGAAAGAAAAACTTTCTTCACTTCATCTCCTGCTATTCGCTTCGCAGCGTCATTGCCGGGAGGATTGTTGCCTTTTCCTTAGTCCGATAAATCACATTGATGAATTAGCGTAAAATAATTATACAGTCTAAGGTAAGTTCAACAAGTGTCTCTATTCTTTGGCAAAGGTAGTGACTTTTTGTCAGTCTTCAAAGCAAAGAGATTAAAAAAATGATGTTTTTTGATAAAACATTAGCATTTTGCAAAACTTTTCACGCTCAATGTTTGTTATTTCGGCTAAAGAGATTAACTTTCCCATCTTTTACAGTCCAAAAACGAGCAAACCCTTTTGTACATTGGCGTGAAGCCATGTGCAAAAGGGTCTATATA
Source organism: Muribaculum gordoncarteri (assembly GCF_004803695.1). Classification (NCBI taxonomy): domain Bacteria; kingdom Pseudomonadati; phylum Bacteroidota; class Bacteroidia; order Bacteroidales; family Muribaculaceae; genus Muribaculum; species Muribaculum gordoncarteri. Next base: position 1,463,886 of record NZ_CP039393.1, on the reverse strand, counting down.
TGTAGCACTGGAATGGGGTTATCTATATTTAACCTTTTTTAATATTAGCAATAATCTGTTTGATTTTCTGACGAGTAACAATCTCGGTGTCGAGTCTGAAGCCGGCTTTGGCATGTAGGTCATCGGTAAGATCATCCCGTGTGAAGTTAGGCTTGTAGCCTTCTCCCTTGACTATGTTCATAGTCATTGACCGTAGTTTCTCAATTATAGCGGAGGATGTGTATTTATAGTTCAGTTCCTTTTCCATTATTCTGAAGAGCAGTAGTGTGATAAAGCAGACAATGAAGTGGGCCCTTATGTGTTCCGCCGTCCAGACGAAGACGGGTCGACCCTTGAAGTCAGTCTTGATGACCCTGAAGGCATCCTCCGACTCCCAGCGGTTATGGTTCAGTTCGATGATTTTCGTCACATTGTCAGACAGATCCGTACATATCGCATAGAAGCCGTCATATTTTTCTTCTTCTGATATGGCGTCAAGATTCAGGGAGACGGTTCTGAATACCGCAACCTCGCCGTCTTCTGTGGCGTAGGTCTCGGAAAGGAACCTGTCAGGGCTCTTATAAGATTTGGTCAATGTCCTGTTTCCACGTGCATTGCTGTCAGCCTTGTCAATCTCGCGTTGACGCAGGAATCGGAGGTAGTCGCGGTATTTGTATGAAAATGTCACAATCAATCTTTGAGAGAACTTTGTCTTTTCATTGACAATCCAACGCTCGCGATAAAAAGTGCGGTCTCCGTAATAACGGGCAGTATCGGCATCAGTCAGGTCAAACTCCAGTTCATCCTCGTCTGCATCCCGGTACCGCTTGTCTTTTTGTACCGTGTCGGACTTTACAAGTTTCCATCCTGTCGGTTCCAGACACCAGTCCCTGAGATTATCCTCCAGTTTCTTTATTGACTGCACCGTTATGAATGATCTTTCTGCTGTGGAGTTATATGACCGGTTGCCTTCAGAAGAGAGACCTCCGTCTGTACAGACTACAATCTTGCTGACCCCCATCTTCTCAACTATAATCTTTTCAGTTGGAATCAAGGTAGTCTGTTCGTTGGCATTGCCGGGATTGATGCACATCGCAACCGGCATGCCGGAGTTGTCGATGAACATACCCATCTGTACGATGGGGTTCGGTCGATGTTCCTTGGAGACTCCGTACTTGCGTATACGTTCATGAACGTTCCCTTTTTTGTCTGTCACATAGTCCGGATCGGCAGATTCTCTCTCGAAAAAATAGTTGGTGCAGTCATAGTACATGACGGTCGTATCCCGTTCGACAACCTTTGACGAATTAAGGAAAAGTCTCTTCTGGATGTATTCACCGTGTCTGTCCAGGATATCCAGACTCCTGTAGATATGCTGTTTTTCTATATCAAAAGGCTCGATATAGCTTCCGCTCCTGCGATAATTACCTAGTTTTGAAGCCGGTCTCAAAAGCCGTTCGTAGACCATCAGCTCCAGAACTTTGTTGAAATCGAAGTCGAACTTATGTTTACGTGAGATTGCCTCGCATATCCTGTCCATCCCGACCTTATGGTACAGCCGTTTAAGAAACAGATATCCGCTCTCGCAACTCTGAGCCTCGCCTTTTTCAATAAGCTTTGTGGGCGACAGACGTGATATTATCACCTGCCGGCCCTCCTTCTCCTGTGCCGTAAGCCTGGCGATATATTCCCTGGCCCATTCAACAGGATCTCTGTCTCCGCATCTCTGACGAACTTCCTCAAGCGTTCCAAGGCGCTCATGGATTCTTGAGGTACTTTTGCCGTTCTTGTCCCTGTATGCCTTCTGTACATAAAGGATGGAAGTCTTTTTTGTCTTGGTTATTTTCAGCTTCATATTATGCCGCCCTGCCGTTGATTGCTACACGGTGCTACAAAGATAGTAATAAAATTTGACACGTGCAAGCGTGCCAGCAAAAAAGATTCATGAAAATGCAACTGTCAAACTACCGAATTGCCCGTCCCTCCTTTCAAACAAGGAGGAACCGGACTAAAGCCAAAAGGCATGATTTTGTGATTCTAAAGATAGTTGTCTTATAGCGATTTAAAGTGTTGAGAAAGAAAAACTTTCTTCACTTCATCTCCTGCTATTCGCTTCGCAGCGTCATTGCCGGGAGGATTGTTGCCTTTTCCTTAGTCCGATAAATCACATTGATGAATTAGCGTAAAATAATTATACAGTCTAAGGTAAGTTCAACAAGTGTCTCTATTCTTTGGCAAAGGTAGTGACTTTTTGTCAGTCTTCAAAGCAAAGAGATTAAAAAAATGATGTTTTTTGATAAAACATTAGCATTTTGCAAAACTTTTCACGCTCAATGTTTGTTATTTCGGCTAAAGAGATTAACTTTGCAATGCTTTTAAGCATATATCACTCGCGGGATGGTTCTACATCCCGACTCCTCACAAAGAGTGAACTTCACTAACTACTATATGATGTTTCAACTTGGTTTAGTCGCTAAAAAGAGGCTTTTAGCCTCGGAATGACTATAAAATAGCGACCTGCCATAAAATGATATATAAAATCTAACAGTTTATAATGTATAATATCGCCGATCTCAACGCAATGACTGAGAGCGAACTCAAGGGCATTGCTGAATCTATGGGTATGAAGAAGGTCGACGCATTGTCCCAGGAAGACCTTGTGTATAAGATCCTTGACCAACAGGCCGAGGACATTGTCGCCGCCTCAGCAGTAGAGAAAAAGAAGAAGGCATCTAAAGAGCCCAAAACTCCTAAAAATAATGAGCCTAAAAAGAAAAAGAAGCAACCGGCACAGCAGCCTGTAGCCGAACTGTCGGCACCTGTAGCGCAGGATTTAACCGCCGATGGCGCTGAAACAGTTCAGTCACAACCGTTGGCGGAACCGCCGCGTCGCCGTCGTGGGCGCCCGTCAAAGGAACAGTTGGCGGCAGAAGCGGCTGCTCTACAGAATCAGCCTAAGGATCAGGATGCTACCGATGAGAAGGTTGAACCGGTTGTAGAGCCTGAGCGCGAATTGCCTCCTCATGTTGAAGTTGTCGATGACAATGATCATCGCGACATTATGACGCTGGTTGCTCCGCTTCCCGCTACCGAAGTTACCGTGTCGGGTGAAGAGCCGTCGGCTACCGACGAGCCTAAGGCTGTTGAAGAACAGGCTCAGGAACAAGAACTGCCTGTTGACGAAAACCAACCTGTAGCTCCTCAACAAGGCAAAAAACGCGATTTCCGTCCCGGAAAGGACTGTTCATTCGGCTCGTTCTTCCGTACCGAGCGTAAATTTGTGCCACGTTCGCAGCGTGAGAAGGAGGAAGCTGCCGCAGCCGCTGCAATAGCCGCAGCAACAGCCCCCATTGTCATTCGTGAGCCCGGACAGGAACCCGCTCCGCAACCCAATAATAATCAGGGCGGCAAGAAGAATAAGCGCAACCGCAATAATAACAACAATAATAACAATCAGCCTCAGCCGGTTCAGGAACCGCCAATGCCGCAATACAACTTTGACGGCATATTGATGGCTACCGGTGTGCTTGAGGTGATGCCCGACGGATACGGATTCCTTCGTTCAAGCGACTACAACTACCTGTCGTCGCCCGATGATGTCTATGTCACTCAGGCTCAGATAAAACTTTACGGATTAAAGACCGGCGATGTCGTTGACGGATGGATTCGTCCGCCTAAGGAGGGCGAGAAATATTTCCCGCTTAGCTCGGTTCAGAGTGTAAACGGTCGCTCCCCCGAGTTTATACGTGACCGTGTTCCATTTGAACATCTCACGCCTCTTTTCCCCGACGAAAAATTTGACTTGACCGGTGGTCGCACCTGCAATCTGTCGACTCGTGTCGTAGATATGTTCTCGCCCATAGGCAAAGGCCAGCGTGGCTTGATTGTGGCTCCTCCCAAGACCGGTAAGACCATATTGCTGAAGGATATAGCCAATGCAATCGCTGAAAATCACCCCGATACATATATCATAATATTGCTTATCGACGAGCGTCCCGAGGAGGTGACCGACATGAGCCGTAGCGTAAATGCCGAGGTCATTGCTTCGACATTCGATGAGCCGGCCGACCGACATGTCAAAATTGCAAGTATCGTTCTTGAGAAGGCAAAGCGCATGGTAGAGTGCGGACACGATGTTGTGATATTGCTCGACTCGATAACTCGTCTGGCACGCGCCTATAACACGGTTTCCCCTGCATCGGGCAAGATTCTGTCGGGAGGTGTTGATGCCAATGCGCTTCAAAAGCCCAAACGCTTCTTCGGTGCTGCCCGTAACATTGAAAACGGAGGTTCGCTTACAATCATCGCTACGGCGTTGACCGAAACAAGCTCCAAGATGGATGAAGTGATATTTGAAGAGTTCAAGGGCACCGGCAACATGGAGCTTCAGCTCGACCGCAAGCTATCGAACAAGCGAATATTCCCGGCTGTCGACATTATGGCGTCGAGCACTCGTCGCGACGACCTGTTGTTGCGTCCCGAAACATTGCAACGAATGTGGATTCTGCGTCGTTACCTCAGCGACCGCACATCCATTGAGGCAATGGAATTCATGCGCGACCAAATGGAGAAGACTCGTGACAACGATGAACTCCTGAGGTCGATGAATGCCTGATGAACTACATCGATGATTTGATATAATGAAAGCCCGCGTATGTATTTCGTGGGCTTTCTCGTTCTATTTGCTAAAAATCGCGGTAAAATCTTTTCAATGCAAATTGCTTGCATTAACTTTGTAAGTGAAATGAGCAAGTTATCGGGAAAACTACTGTTTAGGATTATAGGATTACTGGCTGTTGCATCACTTTGGGGATGTAGCTCGACCAAGCATGTCCCCAAAGGAGAGTATCTTGTCGAGTCGGTCGACATCAAGATAGAGGACAATAAGGACATTTCACCCGTCGAACTGGTCAACTTCCTGCGACAGACTCCCAACCACAAAGTGCTCGGATTTCTTAAACTTCAACTTGCCACCTATAACATGTCAGGCAGCGACACCACCAAGTGGTTTAACCGCTGGGTGCGCAAGCTCGGACAGCCGCCCGTGATATATGATCAGGCACTTACCGAGGCATCGGCCTATCAGTTGCGACAGGCTTTGGTCAATCGCGGTTACATGGGCACAGTTGTGGAAATCGACACGGTTCGTCGTGACAACAAGAAGAAAATCGATGTCACCTATCACATAACCACTGGAGAGCCGCATTATATATCCACAATCAACTACAATCTGCCTGATTCGGCGATAGCCGGGATTGTGATGAGCGACACTCTTTCGTTTACTGTTAAGCCCGGTGACCTCCTCGACCGTAACAAGCTTGACGAGGAGCGCATAAGAATCACCGAACTGTTGCGCGACAAAGGCTATTACACATTCAATAAGGAGTACATAACGTTCACTGCCGACACTCTTGCCGGAGCGCGTGACGTTAATCTCACGATGAATCTCAGGCGGCCTCATCTGTCGGGAAGTGACAATGACTCTACGGCTCTGCACAAGATATACACCATACGCAATATAATATTCGTGACCGACTACAATCCGGGGCAAAACTATGGTAACTACGACTTCCATGCTCTCGATTCGGTGCGTTACCGCGACATTACGGTGCTTTATGGCGAGGACCGTTATCTGCGTCCGCAGGTGCTTTACGATGCCTGTTACATGAAGGCCGGAGGCCGTTATAACGCATCGGAGGTCGACCGTACCTACGAGGCTCTCGGGCGGTTTGGCATATTGCGTTATGTAAACATCGACATGCGTCAGGTGGGGGCTGTGGGCGATGATGTGATGCTCGATGCCTACGTGTTGCTTACGCGAGGCAAGAAGCAGGGTATTTCGCTTGAGCTTGAGGGAACCAATTCCGAGGGCGACCTCGGCTTCGGTGTAGGGCTCACTTATCAGCACCGCAACCTTGCACGCGGCTCGGAACTTCTTACAGCCAAGTTCCGCACAAGCTACGAAAGCCTTTCGGGCGATTTCAACGGACTGATCAATAACCGTTACATGGAGTATGCCGGTGAGGTTGGCATAACGTTCCCTCAGTTTGAGGCTCCGTTCCTCTCCTATAACTTCAAGCAGAAGGTGAGAGCCACTACTGAGTTTGCTGTTTCGTTCAACTATCAGGAGCGCCCCGAGTACACACGCATAATTGCAGGCGCCGCCTGGAAATACCATTGGGCCAGCCGTCAGAACAACCTGCGTCACCGCTTTGACCTCGTGGACATCAACTACGTTTATCTGCCGCGCAGCACTATCGACTTCATAAACCAGATTGCACCGTCCAATCCGTTGCTTCGTTACAGTTACGAGGATCACTTCATAATGCGCACCGGCTACAGCTACTACCGCACCAACAAGCGCATGATTGCGTCAGGTGCATTGCGCCGTTACGCCTTGCAGCCGTCGGTATTCACAATCAGGGCTACATTTGAAGCTGCGGGAAATCTGCTCTATGGAATATCATCGTTGACCGGACAAAAGCGTCACGAAGGTGCCTATAAGGTCTTCGGCATACAGTATGCTCAATATGTGAAAGCCGACGCCGACTATACGTTCACACGCAATTTCAACGAACGCAGTTCGATTGCGTTTCATGCCGGACTGGGCATAGGGGTGCCTTACGGCAACTCGTCAATGCTTCCCTTTGAGAAGCGATTCTTTGCCGGAGGTGCCAACGGTGTGCGCGGATGGGGCGTAAGAACTCTTGGCCCTGGTAGCTACGATGCCAAGAACTCGGTGACCGACTTCATCAATCAGTGCGGTGACATCAGGCTCGATCTCAGCGTGGAGTACAGGGCCAAACTGTTCTGGGTAATGGAAGGCGCATTGTTTGCCGACGCCGGCAACATCTGGACGATACATAACTATGAGAATCAGCCGGGAGGTATGTTCAAGTTCAATAAATTCTACAAGGAGCTTGCTGCTGCCTACGGAATAGGCTTGCGACTTGACTTCACTTATTTCCTGTTGCGACTTGACCTTGGAATGAAGGCCTACAATCCCGCGCAAAATCAGGAGCGTTGGCCGTTATTTCATCCTCGCTGGGGACGCGATGCCACATTCCACTTCTCGGTGGGTTATCCGTTTTAATTAATGAACTAAAAGAAAAAATCGATTACACTTATGAAGGAGTTGGTTATATTTGACCTTGACGGAACTTTGCTGAATACGATAGCCGACCTTGGCATAGCCACCAACTATGCGCTTAAAAAGATGGGATTTCCCGAGCATCCGCTGTCGGCTTATCCGGCCATGGTTGGCAACGGAGTTAAAAAACTTCTTTGCCGGGCTCTTCCGTCGGGATTTGACAATGACGACACGGTAGCGGAGCTGCGCACCTATTTTAAGGAGTACTATGACGAGCATTCGGCCGACCATTCGGTACCTTATCCCGGAATTCCGCAGCTGTTGGAAAATCTTCGCGACAAAGGCGTGAAGATAGCCGTAGCCTCAAATAAGTATCAGGAAGCGGTGGAGAAGCTGATAGGACATTTCTTCCCTAATCTTGAATGGGCTGCCGTTGAAGGGCAGAAAGAGGATGTCCCCGTAAAGCCCGACCCATCGATTGTGTTTGACATCCTGTCGAAGTCGCCGACTCCTAAGGCGACCGTGCTCTATGTGGGTGACTCGGGTGTCGACATGGAAACGGCGCGTCGCGCCTGTGTAGAATCAGTAGGCGTGACCTGGGGATTCCGTCCTATGACAGAGTTGAAGGAGTATCATGCCGACCATATAGTCAATACGGCCGACGACATTTTCGAGCTTGTCAACAGGGAGTATTAACCTGTATAGGCCCTGTTGGCCACAGTTAAAACTCGCTTGTGAAGTGGAATTTTATCTTGGGGAAATCGGACTGCGCCATCTGCAACACATAGTTTGAGTCGGCGAGAAATACATCGCGTCCGTCGCGGTCTACAGCCATGAACTGGTGCTTGCGCTTCTTGAAAGCTGCGAGAGCCTCCTCGTCGTCGCTTTCAATCCAGCATGCCTTGTAGAGCGATAGCGGTTCCCATCTCACCGTAGCTCCGTATTCGTGGAGGAGTCGGTATTGGATGACCTCAAATTGCAGCTGACCTACGGTGCCTATTATTTTTCGTCCGTTAAACTGGTTGACAAACAGCTGTGCCACACCTTCGTCCATGAGCTGCTGTATGCCCTTTTCAAGCTGCTTTGCTTTCATTGGGTCGGTGTTCTCGATGTATTTGAACATCTCGGGCGAGAAGCTTGGCAATCCTTTGTAATGCAGGTTTTCGCCTTCGGTGAGAGTGTCACCTATCTTGAAGTTTCCGGTATCGGGAATACCCACGATGTCGCCGGGGAAAGCCTCGTCGACAATGTTCTTTTTCTGGGCCATGAATGCGGTAGGAGCGGCAAATCGCATCATTTTGCCCGAGCGTATGTGCTTGTAGTTGGCATTACGCTCAAATCGGCCCGAGCACACCTTGACGAATGCTATACATGAGCGGTGGTTGGGGTCCATATTGGCGTGAATCTTGAATACGAATCCGCTAAACGGTTCTTCCTCGGGATTAACCTGACGCTCCTCAGCCTGAACAGGGCGGGGTGAGGGAGCAATCTTTACGAAGCAGTCGAGAAGCTCCTTTACGCCGAATGTGTTCAGTGCCGAGCCGAAGAACACCGGTGCCACCTTTCCGGCAAGATATTCGTTGACATCAAGCTCAGGATACACACCTTCGATTAGCTCCAGATCCTCGCGCAGTTTTGATGCATCCTTCTCGCCTACGGCCTCGTCGATGCGCGGGTCGTCGACATTTTCGATTTCGACACGTTCGGTGACCTGAGTCTTGCTCGGGGTGAACAAGTCGAGCGAGTGCTCGTAGATGTTGTAGACGCCTTTGAATTTGGCACCTATGTTTATGGGCCATGATAGGGGACGCACCGCAATCTTTAGTTCGGCTTCAAGCTCGTCAAGAATCTCAAACGGATCGCGGCCTTCGCGGTCGAGCTTGTTGACAAATATGATTACGGGGGTGTTGCGCATTCGGCACACCTCCATCAGTTTGCGTGTCTGCTGCTCGACACCCTTTGCCACATCGACCACTATGATTACGCTGTCGACGGCAGTGAGTGTACGGTAGGTGTCCTCGGCAAAATCCTGGTGACCTGGAGTGTCGAGGATGTTTATTTTATAATCACCGTAGTTGAATCCCATCACTGATGTGGCTACCGATATTCCGCGCTGCTTTTCAATCTCCATCCAGTCAGATGTCGCGGTTTTCTTGATTTTGTTTGACTTTACGGCACCTGCAACGTGAATGGCACCACCGAAGAGCAGGAGCTTTTCGGTCAAAGTTGTCTTACCCGCATCAGGGTGCGAGATGATTGCAAACGTGCGTCTGCGGCTTATTTCATCGTTTAATGTAGCCAATGGAGTGGGTTGTTGATGGGATGTTACTGATGATTTAGTTGTTGCTCTCTTCTTCCTTCAGGCGTGCGATGCACTTTTCGAGGCTGTCGACCCAATAGGGTATCTCCACGTTGTAGGTGGTTCTCAGTCGATGGGTGTTGAGCACGCTGTAGAACGGACGCGATGCCGCGGTGGGGTAGTCCTCGGTGGGAATGGGGATGACTTTGCAGTCGGTCACACCTGCTATGCGGTGTATGGCTTTTGTGAAGTCATACCACGATGCTACACCTGAATTGGTGAAGTGATAGATTCCGGGAACCCACTGATGCGACTCGATTATCTTGTAAACGGCTGCTGCGAGATCGGCTGCGTAGGTGGGCGATCCTATCTGGTCGACAACCACGCGCAACTCCTTGCGTTCGCGACCGAGGCGTATCATGGTCTTTACGAAGTTGTTGCCGTAGGGAGAGTAGAGCCATGCTGTGCGCACGATTACGCTGTCGGGGGCCAATGCGATGAGCGCTGTTTCGCCCTGGCGCTTGGTGGTTCCGTAATGTGACATGGGATTTACCTTGTCGCTTTCGCTGTAGGGACGATAGGCTTTGCCGTCAAACACATAATCGGTGGAAATGTGTACAACCTTGGCTCCGGTAGCGCTTGCAGCGTTGGCGAGGTTACGCACTGCATCCACATTGATTTGATGACAAAGGGCCTTGTCTTCCTCGGCTCTGTCGACAGCTGTGTAGGCTGCGCAATTGACAATGTGGGTAATCTCGTTTTTCTCGACAAAGCTTTTTACTGCGTCACCGTCAGTGAGGTCGAGTTCTTTGATGTCAGTGTAGATGGTTTTGCCGGGCATCTCTTTTTCAAGGATGTTCCGCATCTCATGACCAAGCTGTCCGTTGCATCCGGTTACTAAAACTTTCATAATGCGTCTAATGAAATTTTGCGGATGCAAAGTTAAGAATTTTTATTGAATTAAAGAACCGATTACCCTAATCGTTGTCATTCCAAAGCTTATCTTCGGAGTCGAGCTTGTAGTAGTGGGCGAGCATGGCGATGAATCGCGATATCTGAGTGATGGCCTTGAGCGTGTCGGCCGACAGCTCTTTACCCTGTAGTCGCAGCATCAATGTGCCGTAAAGGGCGGCAAAGCAGGTTTCGATTTCATCGAGCTTTTCATCGCCTTGCTTGGCTCGAAGCTCTACGATGAAGGGCAGTGTCTTGTAAAATTCGGCTCCGTATTCGGCAAACTTCGGGTCTTTGAGCAGTGCGTGATGCAGGTCATCGAGCTGCAGGATTACGTTTTTGTTTAGTTGCAGGTGTCCTTTTTGCTGCACATTCTCGCGCCTCATCATGTCGATTAGCGATTCATACCATTCAGTCATCTCCTTTATTTGCGGTTCCGACAGCTGGTATTTGTCGATCACATTGCTTTTTATCTTGTCAAGGTCAAGACCGTTAGCGCGGATCAGGTCCTCTATCTGCCACATGTATAGCAGATATTCCGCTATGTTTTCTTTTCGTTTCTGAGAAGCTATATACATAAATCGTGGATTTAAATCTTATATATCTATATAACGCTATGTCATCCGTAATGGATGTAAAGTTAATTTAAAAGCATTACATTGACAATACATTTCAGGCATAAGTTACGTGAGGCCGAATGATTGAGTCGTGTCGTTGCTCTTTAGGCTGCGGCCAATAATTGCGGCAAGCGGCATGAAAAAAGGGTCGCCGTGATGGTGACCCTTGGTGATTCGGCTGGGACTCAAACCCAGGACCCACAGCTTAGAAGGCTGTTGCTCTATTCAGCTGAGCTACCGAACCAGCATTTATTTGCGAGTGCAAAGTTAATGCTTTATTTTGACATGGACAAAATTTTGACCCATGTCGATTAATTATTTATATGTTTTATAGTCACATCGTTTTTTAGAGAATATTTTTATGAGCAAAATAATAACCTATTCGTATGTGCTTTTAATGGTTGTGAAGAGATGTGTCTGTGGTGCAATTAGCTGATAATTAATGATTTATCGGGGGGGGTAATTATTGTTATAAATTGCTTGTCAGATATGATTTGATTTCTTATCTTTGTGTTATTATTGGAATATTAAAGTATCTGAACGGATTGTGATAGAAAATATTAATAAACGTTTTGCAATTATCGGTATTGCTGGATACATTGCTTTAAGACATTTGAAAGCCATTAAGTCATTGGGCCAAAATGTAGTGTCAGCCCATGATTTATTTGACAGCGTCGGTGTGATTGACAGTTATTTCCCTGACGCTTATTTCACTACAAGCTTCAATTCGTTTATGCATAGTATTCATGAAAATAATGTTGATTACCTTACTGTTTGTACGCCAAACTATCTGCATTGTCCTCATACATTAGCAGGACTTGAAGCCGGAGTTGATGTTATATGCGAAAAACCGTTGGCTTTAACTTTTGAAGAATTAAATAGAATGGATGAATGTCGTAAGTCGTTCGGGCATGATATATGGACGATATTGCAATTAAGGCTTCATCCTGAGATTATGAAGTTGAAACAGGAAGTTTTTAATTCAGACAAAAATAAATTCCATGATGTGGATTTGGCCTACATTACTCCACGTGGTCGTTGGTATGCCGAGTCATGGAAAGGTGACCTGTTGAAGAGTGGTGGGTTGGTGACAAACATAGGTGTTCATTTTATAGATATGCTTCATTGGATATTTGGCCCGGCCAATAATGTCAATGTTCATTATTCGTCTGAAGATTGTGTCGCCGGATATTTGGAATTAGAAAATGCAAGGGTGCGATTCTTTTTGAGCATAAATCCACAACATAGACCTGATGTAACAGATGACAAAATGTCGCCTTATAGGCAAATTGTTGTAGATGGGAAGTGCATTGATTTTACCGGTGGATTTACTGATTTACATAGACAGAGTTACTTTGAGATAATCAATGGTTCGGGATTTTCCATAGATGATGTAAAGACAACAATTTATACACTTGAAACTATCCGTAATGCCGGAATATCTACATTGAACAGAGAGTATCATCCACTTTTATATCGTTTGCGGTTATGATAAAAATGGTTGATTTATATAGTCAGTATCTTAGTATGAAGAAAGAGATTGACAGTGCCATAATGGGTGTTGTTGCATCATCTGATTTTATAAAGGGAGCTGAGGTTGCATTGCTTGAGGAGGAATTGGCCGAATATATAGGTGTCAGGCATTGCATAACATGTGGTAACGGCACTGATGCATTGATACTTTCTCTTATGGCTATGGATTTAATGCCCGGCGATGAAGTTATTGTTCCGTCATTTGCATTTGCTTCTATTGTAGAAGGTGTGCTATTGCTTGGAGGTGTGCCTGTTTTTGCCGATGTTGATAATACAACTTTCAATATTGATGTTAAAAGCGTTGAGAGGGTAATATCGGATAGGACAAAGGCGATAGTTCCGGTTCATTTATTTGGACAGCCGTGCAATATGTCGGATTTGATGGAAATATCTCGTAGCCATAAAATAATGGTTATTGAGGATAATGCACAATCATTCGGCGCATTATGCCGTATGAACTCCGGAAAAGAAATTTATGCGGGTGGAATTGGTGATATAGGTTATACCTCATTTTTCCCGACAAAAATGCTTGGATGCTATGGTGATGGTGGTGCTGTATTTACAAATAGTGATATTCTGGCCAAACGTGTGAGAGAATTATCCAACCATGGGCAATGTTATAAATATATGCATGAAATGATAGGTTTTAATTCTCGTCTTGACACTATGCAGGCCGCTGTGTTAAGGGTTAAATTAAAGCATTTGTCACAATCTATAAGAGGACGCAGGATGTTAGCCGAACACTATTCGAAACTGCTGAGTGATATAGAGGATATTGAGCTGCCGGTTGAAGTTAATTACGGTAAACATGTTTATCATCAGTACACGATCAAGATTAAGCCATCTATGCGTGATGAACTTAAAGAAATGCTGATGACCCGAGGAATACAATCAATGGTCTATTATCCTATGCCACTGTTTGAACAGCCGGCATACTGGGGTAAAGGGTTGTGTGATCCTGAAATGAATATTTGTCATTCTCTATGTAAATCGGTTTTATCATTACCTATGTATGGTGAACTTACATATGGCCAACAAGATGAAATAGCTTATGCAGTGAAAGCGTATTTTAATAACCATAATGTGTATAAATCATGATTGATACATATATTCATCCCACTGCTGTTATAGACAATGGCGCTATTATAGGTAATGGATGTCATATTTGGCATTTTGTGCATATCATGGAAGGTGCCGTATTGGGAAATTCATGCAATATAGGTCAGAATGTCATGATAGCCGGTAGTGCGATAATAGGTAATAATGTAAAGATTCAGAATAATGTATCGGTGTATGATGGTGTCATTTGTGAAGACGATGTATTCTTAGGCCCTTCATGCGTATTCACGAATGTGAGAAATCCGAGGAGCGAATTCCCCCGTAAAGGGAAATACGAGTCTACGATTGTGCATCGTGGTGCAACGATAGGGGCCAATGCCACTATTGTATGTGGTGTAGAGATTGGCAAGTATGCTTTTATAGGTGCAGGTGCAGTAGTGACTGATTCTGTTCCCGATTATGCAATTGTTATGGGTGTGCCTGCTCGCTGTAAAGGATGGATGTGTAAATGTGGGCATCGACTTGAATTCAACAAGTACGATGTCGCTATATGTTCAGAGTCGGGACACCGATATTGTAAATTTAAAGATAATGTCTATGTATTGTAAAGACTTTAATCTATATGAAAAGCTCAAAGAGCATAAGGCTTCAGTTGCAGTTTTGGGACTCGGTTATGTTGGATTTCCGTTGGCAATTGAATTTGCGAAGCGTTTTCGTACAATAGGCTATGATATAAGTTCGGAGCGTATAGAAGAATTGCAAGGAACATTTGAAGAAGCTATTGACATAACTTTCACATCAAATGCTGCTGATATTTCGGATGCTTCATTATATGTGATTTCTGTTCCAACTCCTATTGATGAGAATAAAAATCCAGATTTGAACCAATTACTTGAATCAAGTACCGTTGTTGGAAAATGTCTTAAGCCCGGGAATTTTGTCGTATATGAATCTACTGTTTATCCTGGATGTACTGAGGATAAATGCATACCTGTATTGGAAAAGGAGTCAGGCCTTGTTTGTGGTGATGACTTTAAAGTAGGGTATACACCTGAACGTATAAATCCAAATGACGCGAAACATACACTGACTAATACTGTTAAAATTGTGAGTGCTTGTGATGATGAAGCGTTGGATTGTATTGCCAATATATACAATAATATTGTGGATGCAGGAGTTGAATTAGTGTCTTGTATAAAGGTTGCAGAGGCATCAAAAGTGCTTGAGAATACTCAGCGTAATGTCAATATCGCATTGATGAACGAGATGGCGATGCTATTTTCTGCTATGGATATCGATATGACAGAAGTTTTGAAAGCTGCATCGACTAAATGGAATTTTGTAAATTATTCTCCGGGACTGGTGGGTGGTCATTGCATACCTGTCGCTCCTTGGTTTTTAGTGTCTGCTGCATTGGAACGGAATATTGACATGAGGCTTGTAAAAATGAGTAGTTTAGTCAATGACGATATGGCGTCATTCATTGTTCAGGAATCGCTTAAACGTATTGATACCATTGTTAAAAGCGCTGAACAACCGATAAGAGCATTGGTAATGGGATATGCTTATAAAGAAAATATTGACGATATACGCAATACGCTTGTGGAGCCTATTGTTAAGCAATTGGAAGAAGCCTCTATGGAGGTTGACATTGTAGATCCATTTGTTAATCCGACCAAAGCAAAAGCCATGTATGGTCGTGACTTGAAATTAGATCCTGAAGCTCCTTATGACTTGATAATAGTGACAGTTGCTCATGATTGTTATATAGATCTTGATAATGATTATTTTATGTCCATTGCACGTAGCAGTAAATCATTGCTTGTAGACATAAGGGGAATATATAAAAATAAGGTAAAAACATTGAATTACTATAGTTTATAACTTATGATTGTCGATGTCGTTACTACAAATAGTCCGAAGAATCGCACTATGTTGACTTTTTTGTTGGCATTGGCCAATCTTATGTCATTTAGTGTAGGCATAATAACTGCCGCGATTCTTAGCCGTTATATGGCTGTTGTAGAATATGGCACATATCGACAAGTGATTTTCATATATACGACATTGCTCGTTGTGTTTTCAATGGGTTTGCCGAAATGTTATTCCTATTTTCTTGCACGTGTACCTATTGAATATGGCGCCGATATTGTTAAGCTATTAAACAAATTGTTTTTTGCCTTATCGGCTTTGTTTTCGATATTTTTGTATCTGGGAGCCGACTTTATTTCTGATATTATGGGCAATGAGTTGCTCGTTGATAATTTGCGCTATTTTGCAATAACACCTATGTTGCTTATGCCTGTAATGGGAGTGGAGAGCATATTGGTCGTTTACGGGTATGGAGCTATGTTGCTGTTCTATGTATTTGCCGGACGGCTGATGATGATTGTGTGCACGGTTATGTCAGTAGTCGTATTTGATGGTGGTGTTACAGGGGCTATTTGTGGATTTGTGGTTTCATCGGCTTTTTCAAGTATAGCAGGGTTTTGGTTATCCTATTGGCCGTTTAAGAGAGTGACATCATATAAGAGCAATATTAGGATCGGAGATATAATGTCATATTCATTTCCTGTGATGATGCAGGGAATTTATGGATTTTTTATTGGGGCGTCGAGTTTGTTCTTTGTTAGTCGTTATTTTGGAGTAGAAGAATTTGCATTGTTTTCTAACGGTTATAAGGAATTGCCCTTTTTAGGCATGGTTATTGGTGCTGCCTCAGGAGTTATTTTCCCTGAATTTTCGAGGATGTCTAGCAATGGTGATGATAAGCAGAATTTTGTTGCTTTGTGGAGGACTGTGTGGTATAAATCATCGACTATAATATATCCGCTGTCAGTGTTCTGTTTAATATTTGCAGGTGAGATTATGGCATTCATTTATGGCGAAAACTATAGAAGTGCTGCTTTTCTATTCATGATTGTGTCCGTTATTGGCATAGTACGGGTTGTTGCATATTCGCCAATAATGCTTTCATTGGGGCTTGGCCGTGGATTCGCTAATACTCATCTTGTTACGGCTATAATGATTTTGGCGCTTGATGTACTGTGTGTCAATTTTTTCCCAAGCATAATCGCTATCGCAATTATAGCCACGTGTTGTACTGTGTTTTGCCTATTTGTTATGCTAATTACAATAGCGAAGTCATTGGAATCAAGTTTATTTAAATTGATACCTTTGGGAGCAATGTCTAAGATTCTGTTTGCATCGATTATTTCATGCCTTATGGCGCGTTTTTTAGTTCATATTACAGGAATTACAAATGTCCTTGCTGTTCTTGCTATAGGAGGAGTTGTATATGCACTCATATATTTCCCTTTTGTATCAAGATTAGGAGTTGGGTATATTGATATAATTAAACCCATGCTTGATATTTTTGCCAATAAATTTAAAACGGAATCTTCTCGACAACTTATGGAGGAGAGTAAATAGACTGAGATGATGAATATTCTGATTATAAGCAAATACTTCTATCCAAGAAATAGTATTGCCTCATTTCGTATAAATGCATTTGCAAAGTATATAAGAAATGCAGGACATTCTGTCACTGTAATTGCCGAAGGTGATCAAGACATGGATACTGAATGGAACGGTTGCAAAGTAAGTTATGTTAAGAACAAGATAATGACCGTATCGTATCTTCGAGATAAAATTAAAAGACGAAAGCGATGGACGGTGCGTAGAATAACTGCGTCATTACTGAACAGAATATTTTTGGATTATAACCTGTTTTGGGGATTCCGAGTTTTTAAAAAGGCCAATAAATTATTTAAAGAGAATAGATATGATGTAGTGCTAAGTTCTTATATGCCTATATCACCGCATCTAGCGGCCTTGAATTTGCAGTTAGTTGGTCACAAATTTTTTTGGATTGCAGATATGAGGGATGAAATGTCAAAACATCCATATTTTAGTAAAAAATATAAATCGGCATATATTGCAATTTATGAACGTCTATTTTTGAAAAATGCCGACCTTGTGCTATCTGTTTCAAAACCCATATTGGATGACTTTAGGAAAATGCATAGTAGTAGCAATTATTTGGAAGTCAGAAATGGATATGATTATGAAGAAGTGTATGATGTGAATTTCCAATCAAAGTTCACTATGGGTTATATCGGACAATTCTATGATAAAATTAAGCCGGATAACTGGTTTCATGCTTTTTCAGAATTGATATCCGAAGGGCGGATTCCAAAAGACAGTATTATAAAAATTATAGGGAATAATATGAAAATTAAAATCCCTGACAATATCATTAATAATGTATTTGAGATTGAATCGGTTCCACATGATGAAGCTATACGTATATCTACAACTGAAGTTGATGTATTGGTAATGATTCATCCTTTAGGGCGAAAAGGTGTTTATTCAGGTAAGATATTTGATTATCTTGCAACAAATAAACCAATATTGGCATTATACGATCCTGATGATGTAGTCGGCGATTTGCTTAGAGAAACAAGAGCTGGATTTACTGTAAAAGAATCAGATATTGAAGGCATTAAAAGCATGATTCTTAAATGTTATTCAATTTGGAAAAATAGAGAGGTATTACCTCGGGATTGGAACAAGATAAAACAGTGTCGACGCTTTAACCAAACCAAGATTCTACTTGATTATCTTTCGGAACATTTGCCAAATCAATAGTTTATCAGCAGAAAGAGCGGAGCAGGGCTATCTCTTCGGGCCAGATTGATTCATCAGGTGTTTCGAGGATGAGGGGCATGTCGTCAAATCGCGGGTCGGCCATGAGGCGCTTGAAGAAATCGATGCCTATGCATCCCCTGCCTATTGACTCGTGACGGTCGACACGGCTTCCGAGTGGCTTCTTGGTGTCGTTGAGGTGGAATGCCCTCAGATAGCTGAATCCCACGATGTTGTCAAATTCATCGAAAGTTTCATCATAGTGGTCGGCGAGGTCGTATCCTGCGGCAAACGCATGGCAGGTGTCGATGCACACACCTACGCGGCTCTTGTCGTCGACGCGGTCGATTATGTAACGCAGGTGCTCCCACCGGTTGCCTATGTTGCTGCCTTGCCCGGCAGTGTTTTCAATCACGGCTGTCACACCCGATGTTTGGCCAAGCGCGATATTGATTGATTCGGCCACACGGTCGAGGCACTCTTCAACGGTTATTTTGTTAAGATGGCTTCCTGGATGGAAATTCAGCAACTGCAGGCCGAGTTGCTCGCAGCGTTTCATCTCGTCGATGAATGCGTCACGGCTCTTGGCAATTGCTTCCGGGTCGGGATGTCCGAGATTTATGAGGTAACTGTCGTGGGGCAATATGTAGCGTGTTTCAAGTCCGCTCTCTTTCACGCGGCCTTTAAACAGGTTGATACTGTCGTCGGTCAAAGCCTTAGCCACCCATTGCCTTTGATTTTTGGTGAACAAAGCAAATGCGTCAGCGCCGATGCCGACTGCATTGACCGGTGCGTTCTCAACGCCTCCGCCGGCCGATACATGTGCTCCTATGCGTTTCATCTTTATCGAAATCAGCCAAGGCTTTCAAGCACCTTGCGTATCTTTTCGTAAGTGGTGATGCGTGTGGGCACGAGTGGGAGTCGAAGTTCGTTTTCGATGAATCCCATGGCATGCAGTAGGCATTTTACTCCTGCCGGATTTCCGTCGACAAACAGCAGGCTGAATAATTCGGTGAATCGGTGATGAATAGTGAGGGCGCGTGCATAATCACCTTGAAGCGCAAGTCGCACCATGCGTGAAAATTCACGGGGGAATGCATTGCCGATAACCGAGATAACGCCTACGGCTCCCAGTGTTATGAGCGGGAATGTGATGCCGTCATCTCCCGAGATTACCATGAAGTCGTCGCGCTTGTTCTTTATGATGTCGTCCATCTGCGAAATGTTGCCCGACGCTTCCTTTACTCCTATTATATTGTCAAACTCAGCTGCAAGTCGCAGTGTGGTTTCGGCGGTCATGTTTACGCCGGTGCGTCCGGGTACATTATATAATATGACAGGAATAGGCGATGCCTTTGCTATCTCGCAGTAGTGTTGGTATATGCCCTCCTGCGACGGCTTGTTGTAGTAGGGCACTACCGAAAGCACGGCGCTGAATGGCGATAGGTCGGTTGTGCGCAGTTCTTCGACAAGCGCCATGGTGTTGTTGCCTCCGATTCCAATGACGAGCGGCACTCTACCGGCTACGCGTTCAACGACGAAGTCACGCACCCGATGCTTCTCGTCGGGCGTGAGAGTTGCGGTTTCGGCGGTCGTACCCAATACTACGAGGTAGTCGACGCCGCTTTTTATCTGATATTCGAGCAAGCGGGCAAGAGCGTCGAAGTCAATCGACTTGTCTTGCTTGAAAGGGGTGACGAGAGCCACACCCATGCCTTTTAGATTAATTCGGGCCATAGCGTATCGATAGATGCTGTTTTTGCGGTACAAAGTTAGGCATATTCGATATTTTTCACAACATCTGCTGATAAAAATCATTGAAACATGGCTAAAAATATTCGTATTGTGAGGTGAGGCATCGGTCCGGGATTATAAAAATTAAGCATCGTTCAAGAACCTAACGAGCCTTTTATATGTTATATCAACGTAATTAAAACTTACTGTTATGAGCGAATTTATTGATATTATCAAAGATAGCAAGCCGACATTGGTCGACTTCTTTGCTACATGGTGTGGCCCTTGTAAAATGATGCATCCTATTCTTGAGCAGTTGAAGGATAAACTTGGCGACTCGGTGACCATAGTCAAGATCGATGTCGACAAGAATCAGGCTCTCGCCCAGGAGTATAGGGTTATGTCGGTGCCTACGCTCATCATCTTCAAGGACGGAGAGGTGAAGTGGAGAGCAGCAGGTGTACACACAGCCGCCGACCTTGAGGCAAAGCTTAAGGAGATGGCATGACACTCATAGATTTCTAACCTAATGAATACATTATTCAATACGATTCACTATTTACCTTCTTGATTTAATATTTGGTTTTTTGGAATTTTTCATCGGCCCTGTTTCTACATTGAAGCGGGGCCGATTCTATTAAGAGCCGGTTCGACAATAAATGTTAACGGCAGGGCGGTCAATTGTTGAGTGATTTTCTTTAGCTCTTGAGGGAGCGATGGGGCTCCATCGTGACCGAAAGAGATGAAGAAAAGCGCCAACGAGTGGCCGAGGCGAAGGTAACTTTCGTCCCGTCAAATATCGAGGCAGCATCTTCCACTGACATCCGGTGTAAACCGGATATGCAATAGCTGTGATTATCTTATAGAGGCCTGTCCGTTCCTTTCCATGGAAGCCTGACAAAAACTTACGGATGCGCTTCCGCCGGCAATGCTTAAACTTTATTTTCATGGAGTCAATGATTTATGTTATTGAGATATAACACAAATCACACCTTTTCCCCTTTTGGTTGAACCGAAATTACCATCGCCTCGCATATTGCGGGCGCTTTTCGGTCTGTTTGTCAGTCGTGTACATCCAGTACACTCCTTCCTCGCAAACCAAAAATCGCTCCGCACTATGCGACCCTGCCGTTAATATTTATTGTCGAACCGGCTCTAATATGATTTGTATATTATGGCTTATTTGGCTATCTTCGTAGTGATAAATTACATTTAATAAAGTATGATACTTGAAAGATTGCTATTATGCGGCGTGTTGATGGCCGGTGGCATTGCAGTCGATGCCGAGGAGCTGGTAATACTCCACACCAACGACACGCATAGCCAGATTGAGCCTAACGACCGTGACCTTGGAGGCATACTGCGCCGAAAGGTGCTTGTCGACAGCGTGAGAGCCGTCCATGACAACGTGTTGCTCATCGATGCCGGCGATGCCGTGCAGGGTACGCTCTATTTCACCCTCTATGGCGGCGAAGTCGAGCGCAAAATGATGAATGCTCTCGGATATGACATACAGATATTGGGCAACCATGAGTTTGACAACGGTATGGAGGCTCTTGCCGAGCAGTGGCGCGGCGTGAATGCCGAGAGGCTGTCGACCAATTACGACATGCGCGGCACTCCGCTTGACTCACTATTTGCTCCATATACGATAAAGCGTTATGGCAACAGTTCGATAGGAGTGATTGCGCTGAATCTCGATCCTAAAGGAATGATTGCCGACAAGAACGCCGAGGGAATCGTGTATCTCGATGCCATTGAGGCAGCCAATGCCACGGCATGGCACCTTAAGCATAACGAGCATGTCGACGGGGTTATTGCGGTGACACATATAGGATATGACACAAGCAATCCGCCCACGCCGAGCGATATTGACCTTGCGGTCGCCTCAAAGAATATCGACCTTATAATAGGGGGACACTCTCACACGACAATCGACCCGAAGTCGCCGAAAGCTCCGGTATTTCATGTGGTCAATGCCGTGGGCGACACCGTGCTTGTGACGCAGACCGGAAGTCGCGGACAGTATCTCGGTGAGATTGTCGTAGACCTGCCTTCGATGAAGAGCGACTATCGGCTCCTGACTGTGGACCGTCGCCTTGACGACCGCATAGACCGTGATGCCGCATCGATACTTGAGCCATACAAGGCCGGAGTGGAGCGCCTGATGGGAGAGCGCATAGGACGACTTGACAAGGAGATGTCGTCGAGCAGCGACCTGTTGCTTAACTGGGTGGCCGATGTGATGCTGGAGATGGGCCGCCGATTGTCGCCTGACAGCAATGTGGATCTGTCGATAGTCAATAAAGGCGGAATACGACGCGGACTTCCGAAGGGTGACATTACCATGGGGCAGATAATGACTATGCTGCCATTTGACAACCATCTGGTGCTGCTTGAACTGAAAGGAAGCGACCTGATTGGCGCGTTCAAGGTGATGGAACATCGCGGCGGCGACGGCGTGAGCGCAGGTTTTGACTGGCGTAACATCGATCCGGAACGCCTCTATCGGGTGGTGACAATAGACTATCTTGCCAACGGTGGCGACTACATGGAGCCGCTGACTCATGGAAAAATCACAGCCCGCAGCGATGAAAAGCTTGACGAAGTGATGATAAAATATATCGTTGAACAGAAAAACAAGACAATAAAATACAATGACAACAAGCCGCGAATGTAACGGTTTTTAATGGATGAGATTATGAAGAGAGTGCTTATAATAATGTCGTTGCTTGTGGCAACGGCTTTTCATGTAGGTGCGGTGCAGCCTAAACTGTTGTCGCACAGCAAAGGCGGCGATTGCGATGCATGGGTGGACTCGGTGTTTAGTTCGCTGACAATGGAGCAGCGTGTCGGACAACTTGTAGTGCCTGTGGTCGACCCGACGCACATCGCCACCGCCAAACAGGTGATATACCGTTATGTTAAGACCGAAGGAGTGGGCGGCTTGTTGTTCAGCAAAGGAAGCATAGACCAATATGCAACGTTGATCGACTATGCGCAGTCGATAGCCAAGGTTCCGTTGATGATAACTCTCGACGGAGAGTGGGGACTGTCAATGAGAGTTCCGGGAACTACACGCTTCCCTTATAATATGGGCCTTGGTGCCATTGCCGATGAGAACCTGCTCTATGACTACGGTCGTGAAGTGGCTCGTCAGTGCAAATTGATGGGTATAACGGTCAATTTCGCCCCTGTGCTTGATGTGAATTCCAATCCCGATAATCCGGTTATAGGCTATCGGTCGTTTGGTGAGGATGCCGACCGTGTGGCACGACTTGGAATCGCTTATTCGCGAGGACTTGAGGATGGAGGCGTCATGTCGGTGTCGAAGCATTTCCCGGGACATGGCGACACTTCGGTCGACTCCCATAAGTCGATGCCTACGATTGATCACAGCGTCGAGGTGATGCGCGATGTCGACCTCATGCCGTTCCGCCGTTACATCGATGACGGCCTGTCGGGGGTGATGGTGGGACACCTTAACGTGCCGTCGCTCGACTCCACGGGTGTGCCTGCATCGATGTCACATCGCATAATCACCGATTTGCTGAAAAAGGACATGGGATTTCGCGGCATGGTGTTTACCGATGCACTTGCCATGAAAGGGGCCATAGTTGGCGAGAATAATTGTGTGGCGGCATTGATGGCTGGTGCCGATGTGCTGCTCTCACCGTCGTCGGTCAAGGGTGACATTGCAGCTGTTTTGGCGGCGGTAAAGTCGGGTAAGATATCGGAAAACTCAATCAATGAACGTTGTCGCAAGATGCTCGAATATAAATATGCACTTGGACTTTCGACGGGTCACAAGGCAGTAAGCAGCGCTTCGTTGAAGGGCAAACTCAACTCACCTGAGGCCGATGCTGTAAATCGCAAGCTCGTATCGGCCATGATAACGTGTGTCAGCAATGATAATGATCTGCTTCCGGTGCGTGACATTGACCGTAAATCGATAGCTGTTGTAAATATAGGAGAGGGCAAGGGGAATACGTTCACCCGCTATTGTGGAAAGTATGCCGATGTCGATGCTTACGGAACAATCGGAGCATTCACTGCGACGCAGATAGCATCGATCGAGAAGCATGACATAGTCATCGCGGCTGTATATAACGACAAGTCGACCTCGGTTAATGCGCTTAAGCAGCTCAAAGGTTGTTCGGGATTGGTGACGGTGTTCTTCATGAACCCCTACAAGATGTCGAAATTTGCGCCGCTTGACAGCAAGGCATTGTTGCTCGTAGGTGAAAACGGTGAACTTGCACAGGAATACGGAGCGCAAGCGGTGTTTGGAGGCATTCGCGTAAACGGTTCGCTCCCCGTGAATGTAAAGGGCATTGCACCATTGGGAGCATGTGTAGGGCTTGTCAAGACACGTCTTGGCTACACCTCGCCGACTGCTATTGGATTTGACTCATCGCTTGACAAGCGTGTTGATTCGCTCGTGAATGTGGGATTGCGTACGGGTGCATTCCCCGGATGTCAGGTGCTTGTGGCAAAGGACGGTAATGTTGTAATCGACCGTAGTTACGGATATGTGGATGCCGCAAAGACCCGTAGAGTCAATGATTCGACAATGTATGACATTGCATCGGTGAGTAAGGTCGCAGGCACGTTGCCGGGACTTATGCTCGCCTACGACGAAGGTCTTTATAAACTCGACGATCCGGTATCGAAATATGTAGAAGGACTTAAATCGGGCGATAAAAGTGATATAACCATAAGGCAGATGCTCCTTCATGAAAGCGGATTGCCTGCATCATTGAGCATCCCCGGAATCGTAATGGATACGGCGACTTATAAGGGACGGTTGATTGCTTATCGCCAGCGAGGAGCCAACACAATAAAAATATCGCGAGGTGTCTATGGAAACAACACGGCTCGAATGCGCAAGGACATCACTTCGGCTTCGGAGAGCAAGGATTTCCCGATGAAGATAGGGCAGGGTGTATATGTGGGCGCGGCTACACGTGACACTCTCATGCAGCGAATTTTCGACTCAAAGCTACGTCAATCCAAAAACTACCTATATTCCGACCTCAATTTCGCCTTGCTCATGGCAATGGAGGAGAAGCTTACGGGCGAAAAGCATGACGAGTTTGTGGAGAAGAGAGTGTATGGCCCGATAGGGGCAACACGCACCTGCTATGTCCCGCTTGCCAAGAATCACAAGGCATCGGAAATCGCGCCTACCGAAAAGGATAACTTTTTGCGTCGTCAAACGGTACATGGTTACGTGCATGATGAACTTGCCGCTTTTTCGGGGGGAGTACAGGGAAATGCCGGACTGTTTTCGACCGCCAACGATCTCGGCAAATTGTGTCAGATGTGGCTTAACGACGGAAATTACGGAGGCCGGCAGATAATGTCGCCTTCAACGGTGAAGATGTTTACGACGACCAAGAGCAAGAAATCGCGCCGCTGGTTGGGATTTGACGGCCCTGACACGGAAAACGAGGCGAAGACACCGACAGCGCCTGACGCTTCGGCATCGACCTATGGGCACATCGGATTTACCGGCACATGCTTCTGGGTTGATCCCGATAACGGACTGATATATGTGTTTCTCTGCAACCGTGTAAATCCGTCGCGTGACAACAGTGCGTTTACCCGCCTTAACATACGCCCGGCTATAATGAGTGCGGTATATGATGCCATGAAATAGCGAATTGCGACAAAAACGCACAAAAAAGTTGAAAAATGTTAGGAAAATAGTGAATATTGTATTACCTTTGTCGCAATAATTAAGAATTATCTACAATTATAACAAGAAAGTTACATGAAAGCAACTGAAGTATTGGACGACCTGAAGCGTCGCTTTCCCAATGAACCTGAATATCTTCAGGCAGTAGAAGAAGTAATCACAACAATCGAGGATGCATATAACGAGCATCCCGAGTTTGACCGCTACAACCTGATTGAGCGTCTATGTATTCCCGATCGTATTTTCTCATTCCGTGTATCGTGGGTTGATGATAAGGGAAAAGTGCAAAACAATATGGGATATCGTATTCAGCACAATAACGCCATTGGTCCGTACAAGGGAGGTATACGCTTCCACTCATCAGTAAATCAGTCGATTCTTAAGTTCCTTGCTTTTGAACAGACTTTCAAGAACTCGCTTACTACACTCGCAATGGGTGGCGGTAAAGGTGGTTCCGACTTCTCGCCTCGAGGAAAGAGCGACATGGAGGTTATGCGCTTCTGCCAGGCCTTCATCGAAGAGCTTTGGCGTCATATCGGTCCTGACACCGATGTGCCTGCTGGTGACATAGGTGTAGGCGGTCGTGAAGTAGGTTATATGTATGGTATGTATAAGAAGATGTCGCGTGAGTTTACCGGAACATTCACCGGCAAGGGCCTTGAATTTGGCGGCTCTCTTATCCGTCCTGAGGCAACCGGTTACGGTAACGTTTACTTCCTGCTCAATATGCTTGCTACACGCGGCATCGATATTAAGGATAAGGTAGTGGCAATATCGGGTTCGGGCAACGTGGCCACCTATACAGCCAAGAAGCTTCTTGAGCTTGGTGCTAAGGTTGTGACAATGAGCGACTCTGACGGTTGTATCTACGTTCCCGAAGGATTGACCAAGGAGCAGCTTGACTATATATTCAAACTGAAGAATGAATATCGCGGTCGTATCCGTGAATTTGCCGAAGAATACGGTTGCGAATATGTTGAAGGCGGTCGTCCCTGGGTTTACAAGTGTGACATTGCAATGCCGTCGGCAACTCAGAACGAGCTTGATGGTGATGATGCACGCACACTTCTTGCCAACGGCTGTATAGCAGTGAGCGAAGGTGCAAACATGCCTTCTACTCCCGAGGCTATCAAGGAGTTCTTGAAAGCAAGAATTCTCTATGCTCCCGGAAAGGCTGCCAACGCAGGCGGTGTATCGGTATCGGGTCTTGAGATGGCTCAGAATTCACAGAAGCTGTCATGGAGCTCCGAGGAGGTTGACGAAAAGCTTAAGGGCATCATGGCTAACATCCATGGCCAGTGTGAGAAATACGGCAAGGAACCTGACGGCTATGTTAACTACGTGAAGGGTGCCAATGTTGCCGGATTCATGAAGGTGGCACGTGCTATGATGGCACAGGGTATCCTCTAAAATAAGGTAACAACATTCTATACTCAATATCCTGAACAACGGGGTTGCATCAACCGATGCAACCCCGTTATTTTTATGATTACATTGAATGCTTCGACTGATGTTTATTGCCAATCGATGGGTATGCCGGCTCCCAATTCAAAGTGACAGCAAGCGATGCCGAGGTCCATTTTGGTGAAAAATCCGATGCCGCGCGATGCCTTGACGCGGTTGTCGCCAAGCCATTGGAAATGGAACTTCTGTTGGTTCAATGCCGTTGGAGCAAGTAATGCGTAATCGACTCCGCGTTTGAACCAGTCGGGTGCTGTGGCGTAGTCGTCGCTTATCTGTTGTGGCATTTTTATGCGATGGGCGGCTCCCGATTCGGCTCCATGTCCTATGGCAATCAAGGCGTATAACTTGTTGCCGTCAGGAATGTCTATGGATGTATTTTTTTTGCTGAACGACAGGCCTACCCAACAGGTGTTGAGTCCGGCTTTCTGAGCTTCGAGTACTATTTTTTCACCGTAATATCCGAGTTTGGCTTCGGTGTCGTTGCTTTTGGGCCCTGTTAATGCTATGTAATTGGTGACATTGCGAAATTTGCCGTAGTGGGCCATAAGTGATCGTCCGAATGCGTTTGGCTCATTGACAACAAGTTGCATGTTTAGTGAGCCTTCGGCATTGTATCGTCTGATTTGACTGTCAAGCATGGCAACTTCATCGGCCGACAACGGCTGTAGCGTATAGGAGCGTACTGAATGTCGTGATTTTATTATGTCGTAATCCATCGGTGCGTTATTTCGGTGTTATATTGGCTATAACGAAAATCCGTCGGCAATTATTGCCGACGGACTCTCTTGTTATGCAAATCATGTGAGCTTACTTTGTGGTATCATCTGTGGCTTCATGTTCGGGTGCCTGATCGATGAGGTCGAGGAACTGGTCGAGCTTGGGCGTGATGATTATTTCGGTACGACGGTTTCTCTGACGGCCCGTATCGGTTGAATTGTCGGCAATGGGGTTGTACTCTCCGCGTCCGGCAGCTGACAGTCGTGAAGGATTTACACCGAATTTTGTCTGTAGAACCTGTACGACCGATGATGCACGAAGGGCGCTGAGATCCCAGTTGTTGCGGATGTTTGTACGCGATATGGGTACATTGTCGGTATTGCCTTCAACCAGTACATCGTAGTCACGGTAATCCTTGATAATCTTTGCGATTTTACTAAGAGTTTCCATCGCTCTTTCGTTTATCTGATAGCTTCCCGATTTGAAAAGCATATTGTCGGCGAGCGATATGTACACGACTCCCTTCAATACCTTTATGTCGACATCCTGCAATTCGTCACGACTCAGTGAACGGGTCAGATTGTTGGTGAGCACCATGTTGAGTGAGTCGGATTTTGACTTAGCTTCGACAAGCTGCTTGATGTATTTGTTGGAGGCATTGATTTCATCGACAAGTTTCGAGATGTTTACGCTTCCTTGTGCGCTTTGCTTAAGACTTTGGTCAAGAGAGCCTTGCAAGGCTGCATAATCATCTTTGAGCTCTTGATTACGTTTTCGGGCCTCGGCAAGCATTGTTTCAAGGCTCTTGTTATTGGCGCGGCTTTCGGCAAGGGCCATTTGGGTGGCGTTGTATTCCTTGTTTAGCGCGTCATACTCTCCCTGTAGTGAAGAATACTTCTTATTGCTTACACAACTTGTAAGTGTAATGGCAGAAGCCGCTATGGCTATGATTAATCCGCGTGATTTCATTGTTTCTGAAAATTTAATTAATAAACTCGTAATTATTAACAATCGGCATTGTGTTTCGGTTCTGTTAAGGGGGTGGGGCGTAGGGCGCCCCGCTGGTCTATTTGCTGAATTGGGCAAAGTGCCGACACGAAGGATGCCCGCAATTATTACGCTGGGTCTGACTATAATTATGACAAGTGATTCATGTAATTATGACTCGGACGATCTGTAATTATAAAGCAGGGCCGTTTCTAAATTGGGAAATGAATTATTTCGTGTATTGTTAAAATATTTCATGATAGTGATTTATAGCGGATCGGCCAAAATGGATGAACAAAAATTTGCATAGTACAAAAAAAGTAGCTACCTTTGCAACGCTTTTAGAAAGCACTGATTCGCTAGCTCAGCTGGTAGAGCACAACACTTTTAATGTTGGGGTCCTGGGTTCGAGCCCCAGGCGGATCACTAAAGGGTCACTTTTCAGTGGCCCTTTTTTCGTGTCCGTAAGTGACTGATGTGCAAGTGTTAGCAATTTTATAAAATCTTGATTTAGAAAGATTTAGCACAAACCGTATTTCCTGCCGATAGCCAAAGTTAGCATTTGTTAGTTCGGAATTAGCACATTATCTTTGGTACAGATTTCGTGAATGTACCACAAAAAAGTACCACAAATGTACCAGCTTTTCCAACAAATATCAGCCGTTGTCTCCTGCCCCGGTCTTGCCATAGCGACCGGAGCCTGTTTAGAGTGCCAACTCTCTGATATTTGCTATTTTGTGCTAAATGTTTCCAAAAGATTCGGGGCGTGCAACAGCCTCGTTGTTGGATGCGTTGAAATGGTATGTGGTACACGTGTGGTACATTTCCCGGAATTTGTGGTACACGCTTTTTCGTGTACCACATCACGAGAAATTTGAATGTATCATTCTTAAAATCTTTTACTTATGGCAGGAATACCACAGATCAAGATTGTTTTCGACCGCCGCAAGAAGGCATCGGCCGTCAACCCCGGCACCGTGGAGATTGAGGTGTCGTACAACCGTGAGCGCGTCCGTCTCTCCACCGGCGTGGCTGTACTCAAGCAGCAGTGGAACGGCAAGGAGGTGGTCAACCACCCTCAGGCCGACCATCTGAACGAGCAGATACGCCGTGTCTATGACGGTCTGCATGAGAAGATGTCGTCCATAGCCTCGACAAAGGGCGAATACGACCTGTCGCTTCTCAAAAAGGTCAAGAAAACGAAGTTGCAGGGTTCGTCGGCAAGTTTTCTCGACTGGCTGGAGGAACGTATCGACATGCGCCCGGTCACGGAGTCAACACGCAAGCAGCACAAGGTGATGCTCAAATGCCTGCGCGACTTCGGGCTGATACGCTTCTTCAGCGACCTCACCCCAAAGAACATCAGATTATGGGACGATTTCATACGCAAGCGTGTGACAGCCCAGGCATCGGTTCACGGCTATCACAAACGCCTCAAACCCTATATCGTGGAGGCGATACAGTTTGAGAAGCTGGAGTCCAACCCATACGACGGCATGAGGATTTCGCGTGGAAAATCGGAGGGCATAAAATTCCTTACCGAAGAGGAACGTGATCGCGTGGAAGCCCTTGAACTCTACGGCATGACCGAGAAAGTGCGCGATATGTTTATCTTCTCATGCTACACAGGGCTGGCGTACTCCGACCTTGTGAAGATCAAGAAGTCGGACGTGTTCAGGCAGGGCGAGGACTACTGCATACGAGACAAGCGTATGAAAACCGGTATGCCCTATACGATTGTGCTGTTGCCTAAGGCGATAGCCATATTGAAAAAGTACAACTACAACCTCAATCTGATGAGCAACCAGAAATGCAACGACCAGTTGAAGATAATCGCCAACCTTGCCAGTCTGCACATCAACCTGACAATGCACGTAGGCCGCCACACGTTTGCAACGTGGGCGTTGACAAAAGGCGTGGGTATCGAGACTGTGAGCAAGATGCTCGCCCACTCCAACGTGGCAATGACCGAGAAATACGCCCATGTGCTTCAGACGAGCGTCATACAGGGCTTCGGTAAACTTAAATAATCTCTACCTTAACATGGGTGCAGCCGTCACTTCTTCCGGGAGGTGGCGGCTTTCTCTTTTGCAGACAGTTCAGAGCGTAGCCGTTCTATCTCCTTCGCCTGTTCATCAATCCTCTTTTCCAGACGTTCAAGCCGGTTATTCATCGGCCCCATGAAGGCCGTCATGTTCTTTATGATCTCAGCCATGTCAGCGAGGATATATGAGAAGCGGTCCATCTGCGGCGGCTCCGGATCCGCTTCCGGCTGTCGTGGAACTGTCTCCTGTATCATGTTCCCATTCCCGTTCCATATCCAATCGAAACTCAGGGGCTGGTATATGCTGCACAGGCTTTTGACAAAGCGTTCCGTCACTTTGGATTTGCCGGTTATCACCTGTGACACGACACTGGGATTGTAGCCCATCTTTTCCGCAATGACACGGTTGGAGTTGAACAGCCTGTTGTCTTTCAGCCATTCCATCGCCTGTCTCACCCTATTTCTTATGTTGTCCATAAACTCATGTTTATATTTTATAATAAATTTGATTAGGTATTTCCAATAATAACACTTCAAACAATCATTTAGTACAATTAGTTTGTTAGTGTTAATGCAACTACCTAATTTAGATTAATTATTTCTAATTGCAAAGATAATCATTTTTCTAAACATAGCTAATGGTTGCTAAAAGAAAAAATGTCAAACAGCTTATAAAACGGATACGACTATGAGTGAAGACAGACGCATAACAATGAGGCTCACAAGGATTGAGAACACCCTTGAAGAGATAAAGCGGAACATCACCGCACCGGTGCCTCCCGACAGAAAGATAACCGTGCGTGAGGCGGCGGAGATCATGCACTGTTCAGACCAGCGTGTACGCGACGCGATACATGACGGCTCCCTGAAAGCGGAGCGTAACGGGCGGCGTTTTTTCCTCTCTCTTTACGATGTGAGGGAGCGTGCCGGATACGCAACACTTGAAAAAAAACGGCAGACCTGATTCATTTAATCTTAAAGGACGAAATTATGACTACACAACAGGTCAAAGAGATTGACTCCAAGTGTCTTAACGACTATCTCGCCACGCTACCCCATACTGACCACCGTTTTTTCGTGACAGCGGTAGTAAGAGCCTGCGGAGAAGGCATCAAACGCAAGACATTCTATAACTGGAAAGCCGGATGCTGCTGCATACCCTCCTTCTGCAAGAAAGAGATAGAGAGGATTGCCGGATGTGTGGTGTTCCCGAAGGAACTATATGTGACAGACCGCGATGTTGACACTCCAAGCGGAAAAGCCTGAGGCATACGCACAACTCCAATATATATGTACCCCAAGAATATAAACAGCCGAAATGAACCGTTCATGGATACCCGTAATGCACTATCTCCGCGACGTGGAATGGCTCTACTCCGAGAGCCGGATGGTACATCTCTGGCTGGAGATACTTTTCCGCGTGCATAGAGCCAAAGGCACATATCCCATAAAAGGCACGACAATAGACATCCTGCCCGGTCAGTTCGTGGCCTCGACACGAAAACTGGCCGCCTCAATCGGAGCGGACAAAGATACAGTAGGAAGATACATGAGGATTTTTGAGGCGCAGAAGTGGATACGGCGACTTGAAATAGGCAACGCGACATTATACACGGTGCTTGTCATGGATCAGATACCCGGCTTTTCAATCATGGCTCCATCGGATACAACGGCTATCGGGGCTTCTTCAGAAGCTCAATCCCCCACAAATGGGGACACTTCTTCCGACACTGTTGGGGACACCTTTGGGGACATATATTATATAGATAATAATATAAATAAAAATTCTCTCTCCCCCGCGCGTGAAGGAGAAGTTTTTGAAATTTTTTCAAAGGATACGGCTTCGCTCGACGAAATAGCCGGAGCCTTGCACTGCGAAAGGAAGATACTTGAAAATATGCTTCCTGACTTTTTTCAGGAGTGCAGGATCAAGAAAAAGAATCATCAGACCGTGCAGGAGTGCAAGGATCATTTTTTCAACTGGGCCCGCGCCCGATTAGAACGAGAACGGAACAATGGCATACCCAAAGAAAATAAACCCGGCGGAAGCCGTCAGGGAAATCAGAGAGGCCGCAGAACGCCGATCAAACCGAACTGTGGACTTATCGAGGATTAGCGAATACAAGACACTTTTCATGCAGTGTGCCGTTGCTGTCTGCCCGGGCTTCACAGTGAGGGAAGAAATGAAACCGGCATACAACGACATCGTTCACTGGGCGGTGATGGACTATGACGGCAACCTTGATCCGGACAAGGGGCTTCTTATTTGGGGCGACATAGGTACGGGCAAATCCACCATGCTGAAAATCATCAGGGAGTTCTGCTACCTTGTGAGGCCGCACATCGAGGGCAACCGGTATTATTTCCGGATAGACAACGTGATTGATGTATGCGCCGCTTACGCCGATGAGTCAATATACGGAGGCTACCGGGGCATCAGGCAGTATATCGACAGTCCAAGACAGGCGTTTGACGAACTTGGCAGCGAGACATTGCCGACAGGAAGGTACGGCAACTTCGAGAATGTTATGCAGTACATCTTCCAGTCACGCTACGACAACCGCTACCACCAGTTCACCCATGCCACCACCAACTTCACAATCGACCAGATACAGGAGGCCTATGGCGAGAGGATATATGACCGCTTCAAGGAGATGTTCAATTTCGTCGCCTTGCGAGGAAAGACATTCAGGATAAACACTCAAAAGAACATGGAAAAATGAAAGACAACGTACAACCTACACCCATAGATTGGGAACAGCGGAAATATGACCTTGCGGTCGCGCTGTATTATCACGACATTCGGTTGTCGGATGTCGTGACTCCGGAGAACCGTCTTACAAGGTGGCCAGCGCATATCAGCCTCTCCGCAGAGATGGCAGTGGAAGCCGCCGAAGTTTTCATAAACGCATACCGCCGGCAGGCGGTGATGGAAAGTGGGGAGAAAAGCCATGCGCCCTGATTTTCACAGGATAGTCCCCGATTTGCTATATTCGGTGATGGCGGCAAGAAAATTGCTCGGCATAAGCCATACAACGATTTACGAATACATGAGGCAATCGCCCCCGGTACTCCCATACCGCCGCTCGGAAAACGGCTGGCACAGGCTGATACTCGGAAGCGACATAATTTTCCTGCTCGACCACCCGCAGGTCAAGCGGGGAAGAAAACGGAAGAACCGATAAAACGGCACTGTCAGTTCCAGAGATACCACGGCGAGGGGCGCGGAGCGGCGAAGGCTTCGGAGAGGTCGATGGCGAGTAGCCATGCCCGGGTGCGTATGCCGTCCATGTCGGAGAGTGTTTGGGCATATCGGCTCTCTCCGGCACCCGAAATCCGGCACCACTGCCGCGCGAAGATGTCGGGTTGGAAAGCGTCGATGAACGACAGTATGTCGTCCACCAGCGAAGTCGGTTTGCTACCGGTCATGTCGGCTGAGAAGCAGAACGGCACTCCGCTCTCGGTATTCCGCCGGAAATCGAAAGAGGTGATGTTTCCGTCTCTCACATTGGCGGTCACACTCCAGCCGCATTGTGCGGCAACTTGGATTATGGTTTGTAAAATCATGTCAGTACACGTTTATGTCTGCCACGTCCGGCATGGAGGTGGCAGACCGAATTTTTCGGTAATGTCAGCCGTGGCACAACACCACGGCTGACGTGTTCGGTCAATCATAAAGGCGGTTCAAGAAGTCTTGAAGCCTCTCATCGCTTATTTGCCCTATGGGGCATGGGGTGAAATACGGCATTTGTATCACTCGGATAATGCCGAAGCCTTGTTTGCGATAGTCAAGTTCGACATCGGCAAGTTCTTTGAGCGACACATAGCCGTATTCATCTTCGCCGAGTCCGACCACTATGCAGTAAAGGATTGTATCGTCTCCCTCTTTGCCTCCTTCAAGCACAAACCAACAGATATTTCCGATAGTGAATATCGCCACGCACACGGCATTTCTCTCCTTGCCGTCCTGCGAGTACAGAGGATAGTCCTTTATGGCTTCCTCAAATTTCGGTGTCAACAGTCTGTTCATAGTCAGTCAAATTCAATTTCATCTTCGTAAAGTTCAATCCTCGCGCCACTGCTTACCTCGATGATGAAGCGGTAGCCGTTCAGTCCTACGATTGTGCCACGGTGGTAGCCTCGCCACGGTGTCAGCAACTCGCACTGGCGTCCGTATTCGGGAAAATCGGTGTCGTTCATACGCTTTTATCCTTTAGTTCCTTATATTCGGGGTCATAGATTTCATCGCCGTTCATCAGTGTGTCGTACATCATCGCCGCTCTCCGGGCTGTCGTTTCGTTCCGCTCGTCATAATAGCCGGTGCGGTAGTTGACAGCGAGCTGACGGATATAAGCCACGCACACCTTGAAAGCCTGCGACTGCAAATAGCGGTGTATTGTGGCGAGTGCCTTTCCTGTGTTGGTTGCGGATTGCATTTTGCCGTTGACAAAGTTGTCAAACGCCACGACAAATTCCTTGTCGTTGTTGGATATTGCTATTCCGTTATAATTTTCCATGTTCTTATGATTTAGATTGTTGCCTGATTGTAGATTGAGGGTTCGGAGGTCACGTTGTAGATGTAGTTGCCACAGCGTACCAAAAGGCAGTTCTCGCCATAGTAGAGTTTTTTCATGCCCCTAATGGAGCCGGAGCGGTGGAAATTTGGGAACTGCCCGATATTGAGCCGTTTGCCCTCTGCTACTTTCATTCTTTTTACTCGCATAGTCATTTGATGTTTGAGCGTTTGAGTTAATTTTCTCCCTTTTGTTTGAAGCTCTTTGAGCTTCTCCGGCAGGGCTGGCCGTTTTTCGTGCTGTTCCACGACTGCGGCCATAAAGGGAGGATAAGGCAAGTGTGTAGTCAGCGGCAAGCGAGGGATACCCAAATTGTTTGAGGCACGAGAAGAATTTGTGGAGGCTCACGAGTGCGGACGCCGACCACAAGCGTAGCGTCACTTGACGGTCCTCCCGGACGCAGTAACTTCGCACGCCAAAACGCCTGTCCCTGCCGAGGCTCAAAATCTTCAAGGGAAAGAACCGGCCACCTTTGACCGTTGCCGTTTCAAAGTGCCAGCCTTGAAGCGGCCACAGTCATCGTTTGCAGACAGATATTCCAAAGAGAGGCGACAACGCGAGAGTCGAGCGAAGGCTTGCCCTCGCTTTGCTCTGGCGTTGTCGCCGCCTCCGGCTTCAGCCGGGCATCATATCCAAAATCAGAACTGCCCGAAGCTGAATCGGTGTGCAGCACGGAATCAGTCGGGCAACCGATAAACAGCACAAGGCGATGTGCCGTGTTTGTGGATCCGCGGGCCACTGACACGGCTTATCGCCTGAATTATCACATCATTTGGACGCAAGCGGTGGTGATAAGGTTGTGTGAGGTAATACGCCCGGCGCACTGCCTCACGCTCCTGTCGCCACAGCGTCTTATATTAATTCCCTGACCGCTCCATTATTTTGATGACATTGATTTTTGGAACATGAATAAAAGTTTATCTTTTTCGTTCATGCGGATATTATCAGAATAACCGCCTTTTGTTATTTGATACCCGCATGGCTTAACCATAAAAACACCTAAGCCCTTAGTGTATGAACTTACTTCTGAGGCATAGTCTTTACTTGTATTTAATGGAACTTTCCCTTTAATATGACACCACTCATTATTGCAACTGATGTCTTCAATCTCAGACATCATTTTTTGCAAATCTGTAATAGCTTTGGAACTCGCC
Source organism: Muribaculum gordoncarteri (assembly GCF_004803695.1). Classification (NCBI taxonomy): domain Bacteria; kingdom Pseudomonadati; phylum Bacteroidota; class Bacteroidia; order Bacteroidales; family Muribaculaceae; genus Muribaculum; species Muribaculum gordoncarteri. Next base: position 1,427,336 of record NZ_CP039393.1, on the reverse strand, counting down.
TCCTGGGGTATCTGCAACTCAAAACAGAGCATCGGTTCGAGAATGTCCACACCTGACTGTTGCAAAGCCAGCCTGAAGACATAGGGGGTCAGCTGTCTGAAATCAGCAGGTGTGCTTACCGGGCTATAATACTCGGCTTGAGTGAAAGTTACTTTCAGATCTGTAACTTCCCAACCATGTAACCCCGATTGGCAAGACATACGAATCCCTTCAAAAACGGCGTTTTGAAAAGAATGGTTCAGATAACCATAGGAGATGTCACTTTCGATTTGCAACCCTGTCCCTAACGGTAAGGGTTCGAGAGTCAGCCCTATTGTGGCCCAGTAAGGGTTGGGTGGTACTTCAATCTGAATAATCTTATTGACCTTTTTTACAGGTCGTTCTTTGTAGATAGTCTTGATCTCATCAAAATGGACCTTGACGGAAAACCGTTCTTCCAGCAATGTCTGTATGATTTCCTTTTGGGTCAAACCATATAACGAGATTTCCAATTCATCGCTATATGAGTTTATGGAAAAGGACAAAGACGGGTCTTCAATCCACAATGTATTCAGAGCGGATATAACCTTGCTTCTCTCTTCGGGCTTGTCTGGCCGGACGGAGGATTTGAGGGCGGGATGCTGATGGGATAATCCTTGAATCAAACAAGGCTTAACACCTAAATAATCTCCGATTCGAAAATCTTCCATATCCTCTACAATCGCGATATCATTGGCACCCACTTCATCAAAATTTATCTCTCTGCCCTGATAAATAGTCTTTAGATTTTTAATCTTGATGGATTTTTCCGAATCGTTGATTCTTACGACGTCTCGAAGTCTCAGACTTCCGTCAATTATTTTTAGAAAACTTCTTTTATGTCCTTTGGGATCATGCTCTATCTTATAGAGATAAGCTGAAAGTCTGTTTGAGACTGATTCCGGAGGAAGTATAAAAGAAGTGATGGCGTCCATCAACTCATTGATGCCGATATTGAACATTGCTGATCCATGTAGCACCGGATAGACTTTGGCTTTTGCCACAAGAGCGATTATCGTATTCCAATAATCAGCCGGTGAAATTTCGCTATCCGACAAATATCGTTCTAATATATCGTCGTCATGGTTGCATACAAATTCTTTGTATTCTTCCTTTATATATGTTTGGGAGCAAACCGGATAAACCGATCCATCGGTAACAGTTTGCATAAACAGGACATCTTGAGACAGATTTGCTTTTATATCCAGATACAAACGCTCCAAATTCACACCGGCACGGTCAATCTTATTGATAAATATAATTGTCGGGATTTGCAGCTTATGTAAAGTATTGAACAGCAACTTTGTCTGCGCCTGTATGCCTTCCTTTGCGGATAAGATGAGGACTGCCCCATCAAGCATTTTGAATGTCCGCTCCACTTCCGCAATAAAATCCATGTGTCCCGGAGTGTCAATGATATTGCATTTCACTCCATTCCAGATAATAGATGTCGTAGAAGCCCGGACAGTAATTCCTCTACGTTTCTCTATATCCATAGAGTCTGTTATGGTGTCACCATTATCCACGCGGCCGCACTTTTCCGTTGCTCCGCTGGCAAACAGCAGATTCTCGGTTACGGAAGTTTTTCCTGCATCAATGTGAGCAAGAATTCCTAAATTTATAATATTCATTTGGATTAAGCAATAATATACTGCATTAGATGCGTTGTCGGAACGCACCTTTTAATACCTCCTCGTAGCATGAGAGAGCTACAGGATTCCTAACTCGTGTTGGTATGTATATTATTACTGCCGCATGGTGACCACAAAATTAGTTATTTTTTTCCACCCCAACAAATTATAGCCGGAATTATTTCGCAGATTATTTCCGCAGATAACAGCTAATCATGCTAAGACTATAAGTTCCCTACTCACGCCTGGTACTTTATAGTTTTCCATAGAGGCGGCTTTTGTGAGGTGACGAGCAAAAGCCGCCCCGCGTAGTTGCAGGACGGCTTGGTGGTCGTTATGACATTCCGGGACTGGAAACCATTTGGATTTTCAGTCAAACCATTCGGGGTTGCTCTCTCTGAGTATTGCGACAAGTTCGTTGTCGGGGAGCTTCAAATCATTTTCGGAGGTATAGTAGAAGATTTCTTCATCGACACGCTCCGCTTCCTTGTCGGCGAAGCCGTTGCATTTGTCGGTGATTGGATAAGGCATAAGTGCGTCAAGCAATTCCAGTCCACCGATAATAAGGCTCTCGCCCTCGTTGCTTGTCACGATACGGCAGGTATAGTCCGTACTCTTGTAGTTGATTTCAGTCGTTGTCATATCTTGATTGTTTTTGCCACTGCGCCATTGGTGCTGACGCAGTGGCTATTGATTATTCCGTTGATTAAAAGGTCATTACATGGCAGTCAGTGACCTCGGCAGGTAGTCCGAAAGCAGGGAAATGAGAGAAATATGGGTTGCTCTCTCCCTCTGCTTCGGAAGCGGTGGTGACGGTCTGCACTTTGTTGTCGGCATACCATTTGTCAATCATCGCAATTTCATCGTCAGTCAACCCTGTCGGGTCTCCGTTGATTAGATAGCATAACGCCCATGTTGGGATAGGCTCGATAAAGAACTCCATGACTGTATGTTTTTAGTTGTGATACCCTAATATTGCTCCGATGTATAGTCTATCGCCCTTTTTCAGTCGGGCGATAATATCCATTAGGTCAGCGGAGCGTTCAGCCGTGCCTGTACCTCCATAGAACTCGGTCACGAAAAGAGCGTCAACGCCAAGCGGATTGATAATGGCTTTTTTCAGTTGCCCTATTGGTCCGTTCCATTTCATCACGTTTGCAGGGGTAAGTTCGGCAGAGATAGCCTTGATGTTGTCGAAATGGGATTTCCGCCAAATTGCGAAGCCACCATTGTAGGTAAGGGCGTTTTCATCGGTGGACGTAAACATACCTTTCGGCAGGATATGTTCAAGAAGAAAACGGATGTCGAATTTGCGTCCGTCCTCGGAGTTTTCGCACACATAGGATATAGAGGCGTTTTCTCCTGCCACAATACGGTCGATGTTCAGATAGTCGTTCTCGGCTATCGGCTCGGTGCTGATTTGATAAATAGTGCTGTGCATAGTCTTTTTGATGTTTGAGCGTTTTATACTACGGTTTAATTCTTGTGGTCTTGCCAATTTTTGTGTCGGGGTGAACCGGAAACTCCCAGTTTACTTCATCATCAGGAAGTGAGGAATGTATGTCACTGCCTATAACCAATCCGCAGTGTTTTTCAACATACTCCCTTGCCTGTGCCGCGTTTTCAGCCTCTATGTCGAAGAAGCCACTGAATATGTACTCTGTTCTGACTCTGAATTGTGCCATTGTTTTTTGAGTTTTGAGTTAATTTTCTCCCTTTTGTTTGAAGCTCTTTGAGCTTCTCCGGCAGGGCTGGCCGTTTTTCGTGCAGTCCCACAACTGCGGCCATAAGGGAGGATAAGGCAAGTGTGTAGTCTGCGGCAAGCGAGGGATACCCATTTTTTTCGGAATTGAGGGAGAAATAAACGATTGAGTGAGAGCAGAACAAAATTTATTTTGGTATGCCGAGCGTGAGTTTATTGCGCAATGCGAAAAAATGTGGAGGCTCACGAGTGCGGACGCCGACCACAAGCGTAGCGTCACTTGACGTTCCTCCCGGACGCAGTAACTTCGCACGCCAAAACGCCAGTCCCTGCCGAGGCTCAAAATCTTCAAGGGAAAGAACCGGCCACCGTTGACCCTTGCCGTTTCAAAGTGCCAGCCTTGAAGCGGCGCAGTCATCGTTTGCAGACCGTATTCCAAAGAGAGGCTACAACGCGAGAGTCGAGCGAAGGCTTGCCCTCGCTTTGCTCTGGCGTTGTCGCCGCCTCCGGCTTCAGCCGGGCATCATATACAAAATCAGAACTGCCCGAAGCTGAATCGGTGTGAGACACGGAATCAGTAGGGCAACCGGTAAACAGCACAAGGCGATGTGCCGTGCCTGTGGATCCGCGGGCCACTGACACGGCTTATCACTTGAATCATCACATCATTTGGGGAGCAAGCGGTGGTGATAAGGTTGTGTGAGGCAATACGCCCGGCGCACTGCCTCACGCTCCTGTAGCCACGGCTTGCAAACCTATCAGTTACCACTCATAGCAACAAAATATTAATTTTTTCTGAGCCACCACGTTTAAATGTTAAGATTTTTAATCAGAAACGATATTGGATTGAAGCGAGGATGTTGCGTGGGCGAATTTGGAATGAGTGTTCCGATCGGGAGAGTGTTCCGTATGTCACATATTGATAGTGCCGTTTGTCAAGGAGATTATTGGCGGTAAGAGAAAGACGCACTTTGCTGCTTACGTGCCAAACGGCTGAAGCGTCCAGAAGCACGAGGTTTTCGACATTGCCTTCCGGGAATTTGGTGAGGAAATGCTCTGCTCCCAAAGTGAATTGCCAGCGGTCATGCGGCATAATTGTTGTGTAAAGTTTTTGGTTGAATGAGTGGGTGTCGTTATCAATTTCTCCAATTTTCAGACGAGAGTAGCCGTAATTGGCATCATAGTTCACAGAAAGCCATTTGCAAAGACTTCCCTTGAAATATGGTTTGACCGAGATTGTCTGCTGACTGTAATCTTCCACGATGTTGTCACGCATTGAAGATGCTGAACTCGTAGATGCATTTATTTCCACGCCAATTACCATGCGGCTATGTCCGAGCCCTTTGCTTATTCCGCCGCTTACGTTCCAGAAATGACTTCCCGAAAGCCTATTTGCGTATGTTGACACAATGAAATCATCAATAAACAGTTGGTTTGACATAAAAGAGCAGCGGCTGTAATTGTATGTCAGCGAGGCATTGCCAAAGAAGGATGTCAGAGGATTGCGGTATTTATAGCTTGCCGAAGCGACAACATTTTGCGAATATTTGTCAATATCGCTTGCAATAAAAAGATTGCGATAGTCTGACATTACCGGTACACTGATATTCATATAAGCCTGGGGTGAGCTGAGCTGATAAGAAATTGATGCTGAAACCTCGCTCTTTGCCGAAGTTTTCTTGCGTACATAAAATCGTGGTAAGATGTTGATATAATCATGCTGGCCATTGACGCTATGGTGTAGCCATTTTATGGGTATCTTGGCGGACAGCAGCCATCCATTACGTTCATAGTCGAGTTGCGGAGTAGCGTACAGATTGGAAAGGAATGTGTTGAAATATCTCGAATTGTCGAAATCCCCCATTCCAATCAGGAAAAGATTCAGACGATGATAATTCAAATCGACACCGCCGTTGATGTAGAATTTCCAAAAACGACCCAACTTGCCCCAACGTGATTCGGTGGTGCTCCGGAAATCAGTAGTGCCAACGTTTTGGACTGCATACTCCTCGCCATTTACAAAGAGTCTATCGGGGCGATGAGCAAATGAATTGCGCGAGGTCAGCTCAAACAATTTCTTGTCATTGCGCTTTACAAGTTTCAGGTCGTTGTTGGCAGAAAAATTGCGGCGACGGATACGCTGGTCAAGGTCAAAAGAGCCGGTTATGTTGGAATTGGCTTTTTCCCACACACCTTCAACCGTGAATTTATCCTTCAGGAAATAACCACGCTTGTTAATCTGCATATTGAATTGAGCCGAAACATCATGGCTCTGCGTGCGCAAGCTATTGTTCTGAATGAATTCAGGAATTGCTTGGCTGAAGTAATCCGTCCTTAATCCGGATTTGTAGTCAAGCCTGTCGCCCACATAATTCAGTTTGAAACGCATTGAGGTATCGCCACGCTTCCATGCCGTGATTGAGTTGGCAAGCCACGACAGGTTGTCGCGTGTCCGCTTCTCATTGAGCGGGGCGTTGACAATGTCGGCAGCTATATACTCCGGCCACAAGGACTCGGAATAACCGGTGAACGACATATCGCTGAAATCATGTTCTGTAATCTGCTCGTCTGGGTTCCAGCCCGTGTTACCACCGCGAATGGTCAGTATATTCTGAACCTTAGGGGCAATGCGCATGGCGTATAGAGAACCGTCGTATAGCCACGGTTGCACACCTGTTCCGGCTTTGGCCACGCCGACTGTCTTACCTTTCGCTCCTTCGTTGAGCTTGATATTGATGCCGGCCTCTTCGGGGAATTCAATACCTTCCAAAGCCTTTACTGGCTGATGATTTTCCATCACCTCCACCGACTTCACATCCTTGTGGGAGATATTGTTGGTGGCGAGCCCATACTGACCTCCAAGGAAATCATCGCCGTCAATATAGAATTTATTGATTGGCTTCCCCTGATACTTGATTGTTCCATCGTCCTCGACTTTTATACCCGGCAACCGCTTTATCACGTCAATGATAGCATTGTCGGAGGCGTTTGCATAGCGCGAGACATTGAACACCAGTGTGTCCCCCTTTGCATAGATGTCGGGGGCCTGTACAATCACGTCTTTCAACTGCGTTGCTTTCGGCCACATCTCCACACCCTTTGCAAAGTCGTGGTTCTTTGACAATTTCAATGACTCATATCCCATACAGCGGAATGAAATAGAATCTATCGAGTCAGATATTTTGATTTTGAAAACGCCATCCGCATTCGAAGAAGCAAACGCCGTGGCTTTTCCTTGCTTATTCAGAGCCTGCACCACCGCACCCACTATGGGTTGGCCATTTTCTCCGTCTATGATTGTTCCGGAGGCCGTTTCCGGGACTGCCGCCGAAGCCGACAGCAGCCCAAGAAACAGGCAAAGTATGAAAAAACTGTATCTGTTCATTTTCTCCAATCGCGTTCAATGTAATCAAATGGCAGTTCGATAGGATCGTAAGCGTCCAGCACGGGACTGCCCTCTTCGTCATAAACGTCTATATGTCCATGTCCTCCCTCCTCATAGTAAGCGTAAGGATTTATGTCATAGCGATGCTTTGCATCATAATATTTTGCGCGTGATGTCGTGTTGTAAGGAACTTTATACATCGTTATCGGTCTGTCTGCTTTTGACTTTAAGCCGATACATTCAAAATTATAATGTCCGTCTTTGTCGGACGCCTTCATAATCAGCCCCGGCAGACCATACAGTTTCCACGGCCCCTCCATCAGAGGAATCTCCTCGGAATAGAATGCCATCCATTCTCGTCCACGAAAATTGCAGACAGCTGAATGACATTCATATCCAAGCACATTGGTAACGCTGTCGGTTAGCTCCCATTCAAGTTCCGGCATATCGTCCTCATAACAGAACCAATCCATACAGATTTTTTCAGTATGGGTCAGTTTGCCCTGGGGATAATTCTTGAAGATAGTCATGAATTCTCCGTTGGAGAGTTTTCCGTCCATGGCGGCCTCTGCCACCTGTTCCGGAGTTATGTTCATCAGGAGCGAATCTACTGTAAGATTCTTGTAGCTGGAGAATTTGGAGAGACCGTCGGGGCCGATCTGCAGAAGCATCTGGTCTGTTGTGTAGTTGTCTTCAAGTTGGCCGGTAGTGTCATTGCACCATGAATAATCGTAAACGAATTCCATTGTCTCGGGTGCGATAGTCTCGGTTTCGGGAACTTTGCTCTGGAATATTCCGAGAGTACGGCGCATAACTTTGCCCGAAGCGGCCATTGCAAGTGTCATGATGGCCATAAAGATGATTGCTGTTTTCTTCATATCTTTTGTGGTTTAAGTTTCACGATGCAAAGTTACTGCCGCCATTACCCTTTAGACGAAAATAATCATTACTCAAACATTATGGAATTATTACTAAATTATTACTGTCGTCCAATTATCCATCATTTCAGACGTTTATATCATAGATAATGGCTAATTTTGCATCATGGAAAAGAAAATAAAGACGCTCTACATACTCTCGATTGTTGCCATACTTGCTTTCCTTGGAATGCAAGCATATTGGTTGTATGGTCGATATGAGTACTCTCTGACTGAATATGAGAACAGAACGGGACTATTAGTAATAGAAGCCTTGAAAGAGTATAGCAAAGCACGTGCTCGCGGTTCTGCAACACAGGGGGATACAGTAAAGGTGCAGTCGCGATTCCAAATGAGTCATAGTTTGGATTCCATAGGTAAATCAATTCGGAAGGTCACCGTAAGGACAAATGTTATAAATGGTCGAAAACTTTTGGGCATTGCGGAGAATCGCAAACTCACTCCCGAAGAAATGAAAAGACTTGAGGAAATGGTCATGGACTCCCTTGAAATGGTTGATGCCAAGATTGCAACTATCGATGCCTCATCTGCTCCGTCTGACGGTATTGCGTGGAATGCCATGAAAAATTTTGAAAGTGAGGTTCAATCTCCTTTTACAAAAGAGGGTATTGATTCAATCCTCAGAAAGCACAATCTTATTGCAGAAATCGCTCTGATTTTGCAGGACAGCGTTACATGGGAACCCACCACTATACGTCATTCATCTGTAATATCGCCCAAATTCAAGGTCACAACCCCTTATTCCGAACTTGAAAGAAAGGCGGTAGTGATAGAATGTGAGATTCCCTCATCGGAGATATTATGCAATATGGGATGGACGTTAGCTCTGGCCGTTGTTCTCTCGTTGTTCCTTATTCATTGCCTCTTATGGCAGATCAAGACCATAGTCAAGCTGACTCGACTTGACAAGATGCGCAACTCGTTTATCACTACAATGATTCACGAACTGAAACGACCAATTTCAACATTGAAGATGTGTGTTTCCGGAATTGACAATGACAAACTGATGGAAGATAACCAATTGCGTCATGAACTCACCGGAGAGATACGTATGGCTCTTGATAACCTTTCGGCATATTTCTCCAAGTTACGTGACATAACATTCAATAACGTAGAGCAGATTCCTCTCAATGTATCCTCATTCAACCTTACTGTGCTTGTTGACAGTGTTATAAAATCAATCACAGTGCCAAGTACTAAGGATGTTGTGTTTGAAAATGCTGTTCCGGAAAATTTTGAGATTTCTGCCGATTGCTCACATCTCATTAATATCCTTACGAATTTGATTGAGAACGCAATAAAATACTCAAGCGATAAGGTGACGATAAAAATAAATGCTGTCAGCACTTCGGACGGTTGCCAGATTATTGTCAAGGATAATGGCAACGGTATCGCGGCCGATGATATAAACAGAATCTTCAACCGTTTCTATCGGGGCAAAGCATCTGCTTCCGACATCCCAGGAATGGGACTTGGTCTTGCATACGTCAAACTCCTGACGGATGCTCATGGTGGCGAAATATCTGTGGAAAGCACCGTGGGTGTCGGCTCATCATTCTCAATAAAACTACCGCAATGAAAAAAATACTGCTCGTTGACGATGATTTGAAAAACTCCATGCTTCTCAAACGCTTCATAGAGGCTGAGGGGTATGAGGTTGTATATGCCTCTAATGGCAAAGTGGGATTGGAACTATACCGAGACGTCCATCCCGATTTGATACTTCTCGACATAAATATGCCGGAGATGAACGGTTTTGAGGTCGCACAGACCATACGTGAAACCGATCGTCGCATAATAATATTTTTCCTCACAGACCGTACCGACAAGGTTGACCGCCTATATGGCTTCAAACTAAAGGGCAACGACTATATACCTAAGCCATTCTATCCTGAAGAGTTGATAGCCAAGATAAATGAACGATTTGAAAGCGACATAACCTCACAGGATATTGAGTATCTATTGGGTAATACATTGTTCCGACCAAATCTTGCATCATTGACATATAAAGGCGAAACGCACTCTCTTTCTGTGCGCCAAACGGAGATTCTTGCAATCCTCGCTAAAAATGTCGGTAAGGTTGTTGACCGCGACACTATTCTCAACACCGTGTGGGGCGACAGCAGTTACGCCAACTCCCTTGCTCTCAACGTGCAGATAACCTATATCCGAAAACTCCTCACCGATCCTTCTATAACGATAACTTCTCTGAAGAAGAAAGGATATATTCTAACAATCAACTAATCCACAAAATATGAATAAGAGAATCACTGAAATATTTTGTCTAATCACTATATTGATTGCAATGCCGGCTTTAGCACAAGATAAAAGTGAAGAAAACTTTAATTTTGCCAATAGCAAAGTTTCATTCAGTGGTCTTGTAACCTCGTCGGACTCTTACCAGTTGGAAGCATCGTACCACTATATGTTCAACCGTTACATTGGACTTGGTGGAGCATTCGGATATTGGAGCGTATGGTATGAAGATGGCTGGGCCGCAGAAAAAGACTGGGAAATAGAGAGCGACGATAATAAACCGTCAAATTTTTATTTGCGCCCATCGATTGTGCTTAAATCACCGGCGTTAAAGATTAAACAGGTTGATTTGGGGTTATATGCAGAACCCGGCATTATGCTAAACATTCCGTATCAACGTATCAATATACGACAATATATCAATTGGCCTGATTATGATTATAAATACGTGAGCACATCCAAAGGTCAATGGTTTGCCATAGATTTGCGTGTGGGTATTTTTGTGAATTTTGGACCTTGCGGATTCAGTGCTGGATATATAATGTCAAATTTGGATGTTTACAGCCAATATCGACAACTTTCCTATAAAGGCACTTCCTTCAGCAAATACTATCCGAAGAAATCATTCATGCAAGGAGCATATCTTACCGCATCATATTACTTTTGATAAATACTGTTAAACATCATATAATGCTAAAATAGCCAGCTTCCGGCGCGAGTCGGGGGCTTTGTCGTTTTCCAAAGAGGCGGCTTTTGGGAGGGGACGAGCAAATGCCGCCCCGCGCCTCTCGGCATGGGGTGGCTTGCTCAAACATAGGGGCTTATCGCTTTATGCAACAGCTTCTTCGCAGTACCTTTCTTCTTCGGTTAGTATCGTCTCGGCTTCTTCTTCCGTTGGTTCGTATTGGATAGCCTCGGTCTCTGACTCGGAAGTGTCAGGAGTGGCTTCTTCCGTGGTCGGTTCTACCTCCGGCATAGGTTCTTCTTCGGGTGAGTTCTCGGCTTCGGGTGCAACCTCGGTCTCTGCCTCGGAAGTGTCGGGAGTGGCTTCTTCCGTGGTGGTTTCTGCCTCCGGCACGATTTCTTCTTCGGGTGCGTCCTCGGCTTCCGGCTCGGTTGGTTCGGGTTCGGTATCTTTGGCGAGTAGAGCCTTGCGTTCCTCTATACGTTGGTGTCGCTTCTCATAAACATCGTTGTACTCGGCTTCGATGTTGGCGAGTTCTTCCGGCATATGCTTCTTGGCAAATGAGAGCAGGAGGTCGGCGATAGCGTTGTCACGATACGCACCCTTGAAATTGTCAATCAGAAAATCCCTGCGGATTATTGCCTTTGTCTTGGCGTTGAGATTGGCGAGGATTGTCATTTTCTCGCTGTCGTTGAGTGCGCTGTGAGATTTGCGGTCGGTCAGTCCGACGGCTTCGTAATGCTCTTTGCGGAGCGATGAGAGCAGGAAGAAATATATCATCTTGTCCTCGTCCTGCGAGAATTTAGTCTCGGTGATGTCGGCTTCGAGGATTTTCTTCTTCGTGTCCTCGATTGTACGCTCCACGGCTATCTCCTTGTTGCGTTTGTCCTTTGCCTCCAACTTGGCGATTTCGGCTTTCGGATTGTTGCCGTTCTCGCTCGGATTGGCAGTTACAGCCATATATCCGAGCGTCACATCATTGCGCCCGATTGTGATGTAGAGTGAGATTTCTCCTGCCTCGGCTTTTGCCGTGATGTCGGCACACTTTTCCCTATGTGCCTCCATTCTGCCCTCGTATGCCTTTACAGCCTCGGCATATTCTTCCTCGGTGTCGAAGCGGTCGGATTGTGGTACGGCAGGTTCGCAGGGGTAAGGTGTCAGATAGCCACTGAGTTTTTCTATGTCATAGCCCATTTCAGTCAGCAGTGCGTTTACCCTCTCGTTTAGGTCATATTCGGAGTGGCAGAAATTGGCGGTGGGGTGTTCGTTCAGCATTTCAACCGCCTTGTCAGTGAGATAGCCGATGTGCTTCTCTCGGAGACAAGAGGGATTGGAGCAGTTGCCCTCACAGCCGTCCTCGCAGAACAGCAGAAGATTTATGGTATTGAAAGGGCATGAGGCACACGCCGATTTGTCGAAGCAGTAACGGCTTAGGTCGGTGGTGTAGTTCTTTTCTATGAGCCGAGCCACATTGGAGGCGTTCATTCCTCGCCAATTATTGTAGGTCACACCGTCTTTGAGGTGCGAGTTGTAAACATCGGTCTGTATGTCAACTCCGTAACGGCTTATCTCGGTAGCCACTGCCACCGTGATTTCTTCGGTGTCAATCAGCCGTGCGATTTCGGGTATGAGGGTTGTGAGTTTTATTCGGGTGCGGATATAGGTCTCGCTCTTGCCTATCTGCGTGGCGAGTGTGGCATAGTCGTAGCGTCCGCTGTCGATTGCAGCCTTTAACGTCTCGGCTTCTTCCATAGGCGTGATGTCCTGGCGGTGCAGGTTCTCCGCAATAGCCTTTTGTTCGGCTTCATCATCGGAAAGGTCGGTATAGACGGTTGCCTTGATGTCCTCTTTCCCTGCTATGAGGGAGGCGCGGTATCTTCGCTCGCCATACACGATTTCGTAGCGGTCGGTGCCGGCGATTGGTCGCACACCTATCGCGTGGAGAATACCTTGACGGCTGATAGAGTCAGCGAGTTCGGTGAGGCTCTGCTCGTCGAAATTCTTACGGGGGTTGTAGTTGCTCGGCTGAATGAGAGCGAGAGAGATTGTGGCTTCCTGTACGTTTGCGGTGTTGGTCTGAATTGCTGTTGCTTCCATAATTTGAGTGTTTTAGATGTTTGAGTTTTTTGTTTTTTCCCTTTTGTTTGAAGCCTTGTGGCTTCTCGCATCCGGGGGATTTTTTCGATACAATCAAGACGGCGGGCGGTGACGCAAGGCAAGTGTGGCAAGTGAAAAAATACGGAATACCCGATTTGGCGCAAATCGTGGAAGGCTGCCGGATTTTTTCATGCAGCCAAGCCGGAGGCGGTCGCTTGCCGGCGTCACCGCCCGCCGTTACTTCGTAGCGAAAAACCAACGGACGCAGAAGCCGCAAGTAATCAAAGATAAGTTACCGCCTCCAGTACCTTTTTATTCATAAATCATCATCTGTCAGGATATAACGGTGATTTTTATGCGTGCAAACCACCCTAATGTCAAATATTCTTATTAACTTTGCGATAGGCTCTTATGCCGATCCGACAGCAATGCCTCCCGACCGAGCAAAAATAATTGGCATCTCCCGTCATCGCCTCTCCACCGACAGGAAGCGATTATCTTTTTATGTGCTTTTGATAATGACTGTCTGTTGTCACAGCCTATGGATTTAACCAATAATATCTCTATAATGACAGCGAGACGTAAATACATACGGATTATATGTTGGTCGTTAGTCGTGATTTTGATAATCATGGCCGGTATTGTCGGGGTTATGGTTATCTTTTTTTCAACGTCTGCATCTTATCACCACGGCCAAGATGAATATTTCTCAAAGGTGGACTATCATTTGGAAGGTTCAGTAGAATCATATCGAAATGTCGGGGGTTCCTATTATCTGATTGAGTTTACGCCCACTACCTTTGAAATAAGCAAAAACAAAATTAATAATGGAGATAGCCATGTCGGAGTATATTCTTCAGATTCGTCTTCTGTGATGATTATTGCATCAACACCTTTGTCATTAAAAGATGATATGGAATATGTTGAAATTAGTTCAAGGAATAGACATATAATATTTAATGATTCTATTTGCAACACTTTAAGGACTGCCGGGACATATGAACATATTTTGCCCAGCTCGCTTAACGGTAAGTTTATTAAATTTTGAATAAATGAAAGCGTCACATATATTCACATATATAATTGAGCGGTTGAAGAGTGAGGATTTCCTTATGGATTTCAAGTTCAGAAAACGAGACAACTGTTTCATCTGGCATGAAAATGGCATTGGTAGTATGATTGAGTTGGATCATTGGATAAGAGATAATATGCTGACAATATATCCAATATATATGGTGCGCTTTGATATATTGAAAAAATGGTTTGAGGCGTATAGTTTCAAGACGTTGCGGGACCAACGAGATAATCCATCGGTTGGCTTTAGCGGTAATATGCTTGAAAGACAGGACAAATTTATTTTTACGGAGTCCACTATTGATACGGAATATTGTAAACTATGTGACACTATCAAGGAGTGTGCTGAGATAGTGTTTAGTCATTATGCCAACTTACAGAATATGTATGATCGCAGAATTGTACCTATATTGGAAGGCAAGCAACAATTACCGGATATTGGTGCAGATTGGGCGTTTGAATATTTGACATTAACACGTATTATTTCTCCGAAAGATTATGAAATAGTAAAGGATGTTATTATAAAGCAAATTGAGTGGATGAATAAACGACAAGAGCCGAATATAGTAGAGTATTATCCACGACTTGAGGAAATAATAGATTCAATGGAGCAACAATTCCCAATAGATTGATAGATTAATGAAGACTTGGCAGAAGATAGTTGGCTTGATAACATTTATCGCAATATTCATCGTTGGCATATTGACGTGGATTAATGCCTATGTAGATGCAAAGTATATTATTGAACCATACAATATAGACATAATAGAGGAACGATACTATATGTATATAGATGGTTTGTCCACTCTGATGTGGATAACCTATTTTTTATCCCTTGTCCTGTTCATTATTCTCTGGAGGAAAGGAGGTAAGCGATGAAATTTAATTGCGAAAAAATTCCTAATTTCAAACAATTATATCTGATATTTACATTTTGCAATATATTTTTGTTCGTTTATATTGTGGTGTGTGCTATCGTAGATTCGTTTCACTTATGGCCTCGGGGTGATTTAATGTCTATTTGGATGCTGATTGCCTTATTGATACCTTCAGGAATCTTATTAAGAATAAATTATTTTATAAGTGGAAAAAAAGACACACTAAGATACCAGTTTCTACTGAGTTGCTTATTCATCATATATAGTCCTTTTTATTCATTCCGGGTACTGAAAAAAGGTTGGATTAAATAATAGGAAACTCCCCATGCTCACGCACAGGGAGTCCCGGTTTTTGGCAGCAAAGAAATTGTCCTATCGAGGGCGGATTATTCAGCCTTGTTGTTGGCGGCTTCCAGCGAGAGTTTGCGGAAGCGTTTAAGCAACGGCTCCAGTTCGAGGGATGCGCGACGAGCGCGGAGTCCGGCAGCCCTGTTGCCCTTGTCGAGCTGGGAGGCGGCGTCTTTCAGGAATGTAGATGTGAGTTTTTCGATCTGATCAAGTAGTTCTTTCATCGTTGTATTCAGTTTAGGGATTTATAAAAGAGGTATTTCAAAAGAGTTTACGACGCACTGTGCGTCGCGGTCGAGGATAAACCAGTATTCCGAGCGGTATGGAGAGCCGCTTTCCGACAGAGCCTCATACTCTATTTTCACTTTCCAGCCGGAGAACGGCTTGCGTGGAGCGTCAGGAGTCTCAAAGCCCACCATCGAGCGTAGAGCGGACATCGCCGACATCTGGCGGCCGACAAGCTCGGAAACGGTGTTGTCCTCAAAATCGAGGTTCTGAAGACCGTCTGTCCGGGACATGACCTGTTCGTTGACTTTCATCATCGACATGGCTATCGCCATTTTCTCGTCGTTGTTGATGTAGTTGCGGCCGAACACACTGTCAGGCTTGCTGACCGCTATGACCTTTACCGACTCCGGATTATCCACCGAGGCCATCAGTGCCTTCTCCGCCACCGACTGCGCCCGTTTCGACGGCTGGCCGAAGTAGTGGAAGGCATATCCTATGCCGCCCCACATAGCCACACAGCTTATGAGCAGTATGGCGAGTTTCGTTCCCGGCTTCATACCTTGATAACCTTTAGTTTGTCGGGAGATAAGCCGAGTTTGCGGCGATAGACAGAGCCATTCTCGCCGAACATCTCGACCTCGTGGGATGTGACACCATCGGCACATATCTCTCGCACTTCATCGAGCGTCATGAGATGCCCGGCGATATTGCGCCATATCACGAAGTCGCAGGGGCTTCCCTCCTGCCGGTAGTTGGAGCAGTTGAAAGCCTTTGCGCCCACGCGGATCTCGCCGCCGCAACGGGGGCAGTGTGCCACCACCGACTCCATATTGATCGAGCCGTCAGCCGCCATGACAAGCACGGTCGGAAAAGTCTTCCACTCCTTTGTGGCGAAGCCGTCGAGCAATATGCTCCGCTTCTCCAGCAGTTCCGCGACCTCGGCATCCGCCATCTTGCGGTTGCCTATAACCCCGTTGATGAAGAGTCCGCACTTGCCGTCCTCCCCGGTGTTGTTCTCACAGCGGTAGCCCTTGCAGGTCTTCACCACATTGCCGCCGCACACAGGGCAACGGCCGATAATCTTTGTTTCTGTATCCATGTAAAAAATGTTGTTGATAGTTCGTTTATCTGTATTTTATCGTGTTCCACTCCCACACAAGGGTCTCCGCGATAGCCTTTCCCGACATAACCGAGGCCCAGCCGTCGGGGTCAAGCGAGAACCACAGGTCGTTCCATGAGAGAGTGCGTATCTGCCACGCCAGTAGCCACAGGTCGGTGTTGATTGTCTCCAGACGTGTCACCACCTCGTTTGCCACATAGTACCTCTCGGCGGAGTTGAGCAGGTTGACTTTGTGTTTCTCTTTTTTGCCATCAGAACCTGTGACAGTGTAGCTACCCGACGTGACAAGCTGTTGCATGAAGGGATAGAGAGCCGCCATCTGCGTGGCCGCGTCAGTCAGCTCATCGGACACCAGCACCGCTATGGCCGTGCCTTTAAGATGCCCAGGTACCGATTTACGCAACAGATCACAGTTCTTGGGTATCTCCGTAAGCACCAGTTCACCGGCACGCTTTATCTGGTAGAGATTCTGCATGGCACCCTGGGCGTTGGAAAGATACTCAAGCATCTTGTTCTCCACGGAGTGAACGCGGTCGAGGGCTACTGTCACGGCGGCTTCAGCCGCAATGATCTTCTCCTGGGTTGACTTACGCTTCTTGTGGATATTGTTAAGCTCCACAGTCTGCGCTATCACCGCCGCCGTGAGCGTCGGGTCGGTCTGTTGCGCCATCATGTCCGCTCCAGGAATGACAAGGAGGGATAGTGCGAGCAGGGCTGTTTTCGGTTTGATAGTCTTCATCGGTCAGTCATATTTTTAAGCCGGAAGCGCGTTGCTCGGCGAGGTTATCGTCACGGTCATGTTTGGTAGGGAGTATCTTGATTGATGAGCGTTTACCCAACAGGCAGTCGTTCCAGTCCTTGAAGTCCTTAGGAGGCTGCCACTGCCCCATGCGGTAACGCACGGAGATATGCGGCTCAAACTGAGTGTAGGCGGAGCGGTCGGGTGACACCGGAAAACTCTTGCCTTTGGCCTCCACCATCAAGCCCTCCGGTGTCTTGGTGATTTTGAGTGGAATGTCCTCGACAAGAGCCATGAGGCGGAGTCCGTTGATGCGTCCGGCAAGGTCGTTGTCGAAGCAGTCGTAGGCACGGGCGTTTGGAAAACGCTCCATCACGCCCAGTACCTGACGGTCGGAGAACGTGCCGCCGAGGGAGACAAGGGCGATATCCTCGCCTAACCGGGGCCGGTTCAGCTGGAAAAAAGCCATAGCGTCAAAGGCGGATTCACAAAAGAACACATGACGCACGAGACCGTTGTTGCCGTGCGACAGGTCGGCCACCCACGCCGCCGTGGAGGAATTGGTGCCGGCGGCCTTTGACTTGTAACCGCTCACGCCGCGGATCTCATATCCCACAGTCTTGTCACTCCCGGCTTCCGTGTAGGGGAAGCCAATATTGTAGCCGTTGAAATTCTCGTTGCGTCTGTCAGACACAAGGGAAATGAACGGGGCGAGAGCCTTGACCGTATCTGCCGACAGTCCGCGCTGTGCGAACAGCCGGGGGATATTGGCCGCGTCCAGTTCCTTGACACGGTAGCGCGAAGGGTCGAACACCTGAGGCGCGGATGCCGAGCGTACATAATCCCTGTCGCGGTCATAATCCGGCTCCGGCATATTGGCGAACTGCGCCATCACTTTCGCTATCTTCTGCCATTCGGTAAGCCCGATAACATTGAAAGATGAAAGGTTCTCGCGTATGAACGACACCACGTCGCCCTTTGAGCCGTCACGCCGGAAGAAAGTCTGCGAAGCCTTGTCGCGGCGGTTGCTGACGATGATTGTGTCGCGCTTGTCGCGTCCCTCGCCCAGCACAAGCTCGATGTACCGGCCCACACCTGCCTTGCGGTCGAGGCGGTAGCCGAGCGAATAGGCGACATCATCAATACCAACACGCGATTTAAGTTCTTTGAACTTAACTTTATAGTCAGCCGGTGCCATAGCTTCAGACGATTGAGAGTGACTTGGAGGCGCGGCGGTCGATGCCTGCAATCTCCGATTCATAATTCTTGCGTATCGCGCTTCCGAGGAATATGTCTTTCTCGCGTTGGTCGGTGAGCTGGAAATACATTCTCGCGGTTGAACGCTCGATAGGCTTCACACCGAGATCGACACCGTTGTATGAGGCACGCAGGGCGAAGTCGCCGGAGCGGGTCTTGATTATGGCAGCGTTCCTGAACGGGCATATCTCGTCCTCCAAAGGAGCCATCAGAGGGTCGTTCTTCGCCAGATAAGGCTGTTCGCCGAGCGATATGCGCTGTGCGTCCACACGGTCGAGTATCATTTCCGAAGCCTTGTTGACATCGGCCATCACCGACACGATGAACTTCGGCTCCTGCCGGAGCGCGCCTATCCATGAATCGAGGTAGGCCGCCGAGTTGTCGGTGACTCTGGAGTCAAAGCCCATGGAGTGGCTTATCATGGCCGCTGTAAGTTCGGCCACCAGTTCCTCTTTCGCATATTTCGGGTCGCCGAACTTCGCGCCCGCCTCACGGTTGAGCCTTTCGGGTGTCATGGTGGAGTGCGTCATTTCGTGTAGCATGGTCGAGTAGAACTCCATGCCGTCGCGGTATATGTCCTCCGGAGTCGCGCCCTTGTTGAACTGCTGCTTCATGGGAAGCACCACAATATCACGCGAGGGGGAATAATACGCGCCGCTCTCCTTGCGGTCGGCCTGTATGGGGCAGAGCCATGTCTGCTCGGCAACCATGCGGTCGAGTGCCCCGTGGGCGTACATACCCTGTGTGTCACGCATTTCAGGCACCTTGAAGCGGTCGAGTAGTTTCTGCACCCTCTCAGGCTGTGCCTCACGGAAATTGGTCTGGTCGATGTTGTAAACCGGGAACGCCTTGACAAAGGGTATCACGTCAAGATTTTTACGCTCGTCACGGCTCATGGCTCGGTACTCGTCGGAGGATATTCTCTTGCCGTCCTTGTCTCGCACCATCATGTCCCAGTATATCACCGGAAAGGCTTTCTCTCCTTTGAGGACATGGGCCTTGAAGTTGTGTGCCTGCTTGAATGTGAGGAACACTGGAAGCTCGTAGCCTTGCGCCGCAGTGTGCAACTGGAGAAAGAAGGAGTTTGAGCCGGAGTAGTTGCGCCCCATGATGTTCTGGGGCAGGCCGGCGGAGGAGGCTCCGCCAATCCAGCCCTTCTCCCAGTCCGAGCCCTTCATCTTCTCCATACGCTCGATCATCATCTGGGCGAAGCGGTCGAGAGCCTGCTGGCCTGAACTGTTGGACGCGCCGTTAGTTCCAGATGCCATAATCCTCGTCATCTATCAGCTGACGCTCCATCATGTCAATCTCGGTCTCGTCGTAGTAGAACTCGGCGGATTCTTCAGAGGGTTCGATGCCATGAAGCTCGCACCATTCGAGGTAGGACTCCGCATTATCGCTTTCAAGCATGAAGCGGAGGAAGCCTATTGTACCGTCCTGAAGGAGCTGCACAAGTTCGTCATATTCTAATTTTGCCATAGTGGTATTCTTTTAAGTGTTGTGGGGAAACGGTTTTACATTTTCATGGAGGCTGATTTCTCCATAGATAGCGGAGCGGCGAGTTTGGTGCTTATCTCCTCAGTGAGATATTTTGCGGCTATCTGCTCGCGTGTGGCGGTCTTCGTCTTGAAAAGCGAATAGCCGTCGTCGAAGGACAGCTCCTGACGGGAAGTGCGTCCACGTCCGTCGCCGAGGTCGGCCGACACCTTCCACTTTCCATCTTCCTTGTCCTTTGCGACACGGATACCCTTGGGGTCGATGCCCTCCGGGAGCCTGAACTGCTCGTAGTGGGATTGCAGGTGCAGACGGTCGCCGAAGTTGCGCTCCACAAGCTGTCCGGGAGTTGCCACGCGGTCGAAGTATGCGTTCAGGTCCTCGCGTGAGGCAGTTGTTGACATCTTCTTGTCTCCCACCTGTGCGTAGAACTTATACTTGCCGTAGTCGGCGCGGGTCTCGTCGGTCTCCTTATAGACATTGAACTTGTCTATGGTCAGGTTTCCGCCGGGTCCGGGCAGCACATTTGCCACTTGATAGGCTACATCCGGCACCCTCGGCATAAGTTTCGTGGGATAGTAGCGTTCCATTAGCTGCGGCACGGTGAGTTCCTTCTCCTTATAGGCGACGAGGTCAGCCGGATCCATCTTCTGAGGCTTCAGTTGTTCGCCGTTGATCTTGGCGGTGAAATACCAGTCCTCCGGGTTGGTCTTGCTCTGGTAGGCGTGGCCGTGTGTCACCTTGTCGCCGTTGACAGTCACCATCTGAGGCTCGCGGGGCTTGCGCTCGGCGGCTTCGCCCTGTGTGGCGGATTGGGATTCTGATTTCTTCTCTTTCGGGGTCGTTTCATCGACCGCGCTCTTTGTGGTCTTTACAGGCTCCTCCTGGGGAGTCTTTTCTTTCTTTTTTCTTGGCATATCGGATTCTTTGTTAATGGGTTGTTGTGATGTAGTCTCCCCGTGTTTAGCCGCCTGTTCCTTTTTCTTCTGCTTGGGGTTTTCAAGCTGCTCGCATATAGCCACTCTCATTCCGGCTCTTACAAGCCGAGGCAAATAAGTGTCGAGTGCTTCGTGCGGGAAGGATGCCACATCGACATTCTTTTCTTTGCCGACTGTACGGGTGGAGACTGGTGTTCCGAGAATTTCCGACACCTTTTTCGCGTCCTGACGGTAGATTTCGTATGTGCTGCCGGTGCGGAAAAGTAGCAAGGCGTCGGGGTGTTTCTCTTTCATGTGGTCGAACTGATCCATTACGGAGAGTTGGCCCGGCTCTTTTTTTCTTGAAGCTGCCATGTGCGTCAGCGTTTGAGGCCTGATTTCCGTTCCTCTTTCTGCGTGGGGTCGAGGCTGATGGCACGTTCCTTAGAGTCATGCTCGACAACTTTCTGATATTCCCAGCGGTTCTTGTCAGTCATTACCAGTCCGAGATATTCGGGGTGCTGCTCGTCATAGCGGAGTTTCTGCTGACGCTCCCACTCCTTGAGGTCGCCTTTTACGACCTTGAAGCCCTGCGGTTCCTTTAGGTCGATACCGACCGATACCTTTTCGCCGCCTACCGACAGTTCCACCGGTTTGCCTTCGCGTGCCTGCTGTTTCTGCTGGGAGCCAAGCTCGATGTCGTTGACCTTTTCCATGTCCTTCAACTTCTGCTCAATCTGCACCTCGGTTATGCGGCGGTGGATGATTGACTTCGTTTCCGGGTCGAGCTGGAGATACTGCTGAGTCTTCTCGCCGTTGATGTCGATGGCTTTCTGCAACACGTCGCCACGGCGCAGTGCGTCAAGTTCCTGTTGTGACAGGCGAAGCTCGTTGTTCCTGTCAACCGACAGTTCACGCTGCACGGGATAAGCGATCAGCGTGGGGGTGCCGTCCTTGTCGGCTGCGAGCTGAAGTTTGAGGGGTAATGAGATAACCATGCCATTCCCGGTGTCGATAGACACCTGCAAAAGAGGCGTGACCTCCCCCTGCATCAGTTTTTGCTTCACGTCCTGCGGAAGCATATCAGCTTTCTCCCTGTCGATACCCAAAAGGGCGAGTTTTTCATAAGGGAGCGTGTCCTGCTGATTTTTGTTCGGAATTTCCATGTCAATGAATTAGAGGTTATAAATTTGCGGCGTAACCGCTTGTCGACCTCAAAATTATCCCCACATGATTGCTAAATTTGAAATTCCGAACATTTTTGTTGCGATTGCCTGTGCAGTTTTCTGTTCACAGTATGCCGCAGCCCAGTTTTACACCGTTACAAAAGATTCTCCCGTGACGGTTGAAATGCACAATAGAGAAGTTTATAACACTGATAATAAGAGTGATAGTATATTGCCTCAAATATCATCAATCCCGGAAACGGTTATTGGCGTAAAAAATATGCCACAAACGCTATCTGCAAGCATTGTCACCACATCAAAGTCACATTTCCGGCAAGCACCGGTCAGTTCCGGACTCCCGGATCTGACCATTCCAAATCTGATTGCCGAGATTGAAAAGAACGGCATAAAATATCCGAAAATAGTTTTGGCACAGGCAATACTTGAAACAGGCTGGTTCAAATCTCCGGTATGCCGCAACAAGCACAACCTTTTCGGGCTTACAAATCCACGCACAGGTAAATACTACGAGTTCAACCATTGGACTGAATCAGTCAAAGCCTACTACACAAAAGTACAGTACCGATATAAGGGAGGAAATTATCTGCTGTGGCTGAAAAAGATTGGCTACGCTGAAGATCCGGGCTATATCCGTGCTGTGATAAGCGTATTGAAAATGCTATAATGTGCTAAAAGCGTTGACTCTCAATAAAAATATAGCATGGCTCGATTAAAATTATTAACTTTGTAGTATGAATACATTGGGACTTACGCAGCTTCTTGATAAACTTGTTTCGCTTCCTCAAGAAACGGAATGGGTTGAGTTCAAGCATAATTTTCATTCGGAAGAAGAGATAGGTCAAAGACTGTCGGCGTTATCTAACAGTGCTGCTCTTCTAAACAAACCATTCGGATATCTTGTGTTCGGAGTCGAGGATGGCACCCACAAAATCGTTGGTACATCATTTAAGGCAAAACGCCATAAGAAAGGTAATGAGGAACTTGAAATGTGGCTCCTCAACCGTCTTAATCCAAGAATTGACATTGAGTGCTTTGAGTTTGATTATGAGGAAGAGCACATCTCTCTTTATCGTATCCCAGCCGCAACTGAACGTCCGGTAACTTTTTTGAATACGGCCTATATTCGTGTAGGCTCACTTACAAAACCTCTTATAGGCTATCCGGAGAAAGAAGCAAAACTATGGAGAAAAAATCGCAGTAAGACTCTGGATAAGACTGTTGTAAAAGAATGTGGAAGCTCCGCTGATATTACCCGATTACTCAGCGTGGAGACATATTATGATCGGTTGAAGATACCTATGCCCCAAACAGTAGATAGTATCATCGACCGTTTTATTTCAGAAAAATTCATTATCGCTACACTTACAGGATATGGCATTACTGAATTAGGCGCGATACTGCTTGCAAAAGACTTACGTGACTTTGATAATCTTTACCGTAAGGCTATGCGTGTAATTGTATATAACGGGAAAAGCAAAGTTGAGACTGTCAGGGAACAGGGCTTTGAACAAGGTTATGCCGTTTGTTTTCCAAAAATGATTGACTGGGTAAATGGTCAACTGCCAGCAAACGAAGAGATTGGCAAAGCATTACGTGAAGATGTCAGAATGTATCCTGAAATAGCGATAAGAGAAGTCTCAGCAAATATGATAATTCATCAGGATTTTTCCGTACTTGGCTTCCCTATGATTGAGATTTATTCTGATAGAGTCGAAATATCGTCACCGGGTCAACCACTTATAAGCACAGACCGCTTTATAGATGAATATCAGTCGCGCAACGAAGAACTTGCAGATATAATGCGCCGAATGGGATTTTGCGAGGAAAAAGGCAGTGGTATGGACAAGGCCCTTTCTGCAATAGAAAAATACCAACTTCCGCCTATTAAGTATCGCGTATCTGATATTCGTACAACAATAATTTTATCAGCATACAAAACATGGTCACAGACCTCAAAGGAAGAACGTGTGCAGGCTTGCTATCAACATGCTTGCTTAAAGTATTTGGCGAATGAAATGCTCACAAACAAATCATTACGCGAAAGATTGGGTGTTGATGAAAAGAATTATCCCTTGGTGTCTATTGTCATAAAGGAAGCATTGGCGCAAGGCTTGATTAAAGTTGGAACACCCGAAGGGACTAACAGACGTGATATTGCTTATATACCCAGTTGGGGATGAGTCATGTAATTTCATGTAATGAACAAGGCGATATTGAATAGCCGATAATAGCCGACAATACATCACTTCTTTATTTTTCAGACTCTTACAAAGACTTTGCAAAGGTCATACTCATGTATGCTTCATGTAATAGATTGAATCAAAAGGCACTATCCGTATTATTATACAAATAACAGATAGTGCCTTTTGCAAAGATATTACTAAAGGTCAGTAGTCAACCACATAACCAAATCAACATCAGATGTACGGGGTATATGGCATATAAGCTGTATTTGGCCGATTTGCTTCGTATGAAGCCACGGGTGCCGTCATACAGGAAGATTATTGCGGAGGCGAGCAACGCACCGGCTATGCCGTAGTGAGCCATCAAAGGAAACGTGAATATAATCTGAAGAATAGCCTGAGAGGGAAAATTTGTCGATGAACGCTCCAGCCACGGACGCATAGTCTGGTGCCGGAGAATGTAGAACACCGCTATCATCAGAACTCCGCGCCAGTCATAATCCGTTCCGAGCCACCATGCCAGAACAGCGATACCTGAAATACCGATGAACGACAGCGGCCCATGTTCACACATACGGTCGAATATGGCGAGTGCCACAACTCCGAGGGAGAGAGTGAACATGACATTATGCGTGCCGTCCGCTCCGTTGAGCAGATACCACGGCAATTCACTGACTGCACCGGCAAGCAACAGTATCAGAAAATATCTCATACGGTCGCGGCTATGTGCGAACCCCTCGGCAACAAGGAAAGCGAACACAGGGAACGCTATCCTGCCGATACATCGCAGACAGTCGTACATCGGAGTGTCAGGCTCCATAAGGAAGTAGGCGCAATGGTCGGCCACCATCGAGAGAATGGCGATAATCTTCAACGCACTTCCGGATAAGCGGAGCGAGAGGGGAACGGATATTTTGGCGGTAGTTTCCATGATAAGTAATTTATTATTCAGTGCCGAGAAGTTCCTTCACCATATCGGCCACCTCCTGGTTGACACGCTTGAAATTGCGGTTGAGCATAATCTCCTTCTCTCGCTCACTGTCGAAAGAATAAATTTTAGGCAGCTCCACATAGTTGGATTCCTCCTCCTTGATACGTGCCATATCGAAGTGCGTCTTGCAGAAATACTTGGTTGTCTTGAACTCCTCGGAGTCCTCGATGTCAAAATGCGACAGCATCTTTTCATCGGTGGCCGTGAAGTCACGTGCCGCCTGACCCGCAAGCCAGCCCGTAGCCATGTCTGCGATTTTTGCCGCCGGAACGAGATAGTCCATCTTCTCGGAAATGGAGGTTGAGATTTTCTGGTCGTTTATGGTGATTGATGTCGATGTCTGCTTCGCCTTGCCGAACACATCATTCTGCGCCCATTCAAGAGTCTCCTTGTTTCGTGCCGCACCCATGAATATGTTGCCGCAGGTCGTGATAATCTTCTGCATACCCACCTTGCCGTAGTCAGCCTCCAACTGCGGAAGCTCCTGAAAACCGAGAGTCACGGCAACCTTGTTGCTTCGCGCCGTGCCGATCAGTCGGTCAATCTTGTGGAAGTACAGAGTGGGAAGCTCGTCAACGATGATACTAACAGGTATATTGCCTTTGGAATTGACACGGGTTATCAGACGGTTAAGCACAAGAGCGTTCAGAGAGCCGATGACCTGTTCCTTTTCGGGGTCGTTGGCAATCACAAGATAGCTCGGACTCACCGGGTCGGAAATCTTCAAGTCAAAATCATCGCCGGTGAACACCCAATAGGCTTCAGGGGATACAAGCCGTGCCGCATTTACGCGGAGAGTACCCACCATACCTTCAAGCTGGTCGTTGGCTTTGTTCTCGTATGCGGACTTGAAGGGGGCCATCAGCGAGGCTATCTTATCGTCCATCATCAGAATGTCGAACACCTCCGAATACTTGCGTCCGAGGAACGACAGCACATGGGGCATATCCGAAAACTCACCTGTGATAGTGTCCGGCTCAACCTCGTTTCCGTTCTCGTCCTCATACCAGCAGCGGTCAATCAATATCAGCTTACCCATGCGGTCGATATAGGAGAAGCCGTTAAGGTCAACGAACATCTTGTCCTCGTCGGTGGATACGTCGCGCCCGTTCTCGTTCACGAAGTCAAGCATGACCTCGCCGTTCTCGTCCAGAGCGTTGAAATCGTCCCAGTTGCGTATCACAAGCTCCAATTTCTTGCCCTCGTGCGATATATAGCGTTTCAGTTTTTTCCCTTTCAGAAAACCTGTCGGGTGGAAATTCACAAAGAAATAGATGATCGCCGCGAGGAAATTCTCTGCCGAGTTGGAGAAGAAAGCCTCCGAGCCGCCCTTTTTCTCGCCACCGCCCTTGTTGAGCGAGGCAAGAAGCGTGGCCGCCGTCTCCGAAGCCGCCGCGAGGTCGGGAATGTATTTACGCTGGATGGGGTTGATACGGTTTGAATACTCCACATCGGTAAAATTGACTATGCGGAAACCACACCCATTCGGCAGATTGC
Organism: Muribaculum gordoncarteri; assembly: GCF_004803695.1. NCBI lineage: Bacteria > Pseudomonadati > Bacteroidota > Bacteroidia > Bacteroidales > Muribaculaceae > Muribaculum > Muribaculum gordoncarteri. The sequence continues at coordinate 1,400,711 of NZ_CP039393.1, read as the reverse complement.
CGTAGTGCAAATTCTTGCAATACTGATAGAAAAGCGTCTTGGCAAGCGTCGGGAACTTATAGTCATATACCATCATGGCGAAGCCCTTTCGTGCGTGCTGCCTTATGAACGGATCTATTATGCCGAAAGACTTGCCGGAGCCGGGAGTACCCAGCACAATCGTACCACGGAACGGATTGATAATGTTGATGTAGCCGTTGTGCATACGCTTTTTCCAGTAGAATATCATCGGGATGTTCACTGAATAAGGGGTATTGACCTCCTGACGGGACTGTTCAAAAGATTCATTCTCAAAATTAAACCTGTCCTCGCCGACCTTGTGGTTGTAATACTTGGCGATACCGTCAAGTCCCTGGTGAACGAGCATGGTGCCGACCACCGAGCAGAAGGCATACAGGACACGGCTTGCAGGGAAGCCGAAGAGCGACATACCCCATGTGCCGTGATGGAAGATGAAGCACAGTCCTACGAGAGTGAGACCTGCAAGCACCGGATATACCACCATAGTCTTCAGATTGAACTTCAACGCCTTTTTCGCTTTGGTGCCGATACATACCACACAGATGCAGACAAGTTCGGCAACCTTGCACCCGGCCACGGAGTTGAACATCTTGAAGCGTCCGAGCAGGTCGAGTATGAACTGCGTCACGCGGTTGTCAGACGTGATAGGCAGGTTCATCACAATCTCGATAATCAGGAATATGTAGATACAGCTACGGAAGTAGTTATACATCTGTTGCTGTTCCTTTGTTTCTTCAAAAGCCATAGTCTGGGAACTTATATGGTAGAATTATTGTTTTTGTAATACATTTACACTAACTTTGCAGTATAAAATAATATGGATATGGAAATAGCACTGAAAAAGAACCAGAGCTTCCGCCTTTCAGTGGAACTCATTGAAAGATTGAAGCAGCTTGCAAAACGGCAGAACCGCAGCCTTAACAATTATGTTGAGACTGTTCTACTTGATGCCGCCTACCACGAGCCTAATGCTGTTACACTTGAGGCAATGGAAGAGGCGGCAAGCGGACGTCTCCGCAACGAGCCTGCCCTGAATCTTTCCTCGATTGAGGCGATGGAAAAATCCATGGGATTATGAAAAAACTCAAACCCGGCAGTCAATACAAGAAAGACTACAAGCGTTTCCGCAATAATCCGAAAAAGGTTGAAAAACTGTTCAGGATTATGGAGTTGCTACAAAATGAGGAGCCGATACCGGAAGAAAACCGTCCTCACCCTCTGACGGGGAATTATGCCGGCCACATGGAGTGCCATATCGAAGGTGATTTCCTTTTGATATGGTTTGACCCGGACACAGATGAGATCAATCTTGTGCGTCTCGGCTCCCATTCGGAATTGTTCGGCTGATTTCAGAACGGTATCTTGAATCCGAGCATGAGGCCGTTGCGGAACGTGTCGCCATGCAGGAAATTTACATTATTCTTCTGTATGATCGAGAACTCGCACCCATTCTGAAACACATAGTTGTATTCAAAGCCCCCCTCGATACCGATGAAAAACTTTCTCTCCACCGCTCCGAACTGAGGGCCGAAGCGGACACGGAAGCTGCCGTTCTTGTAACGGTGCAGACGGTGTTTGTAGATTATACCGCCGTCCCAGTAATAGCCTTTCCAGAACTGACCCTCGCCCGATTTCCAGTGATTGCCAATCTCTCCATAGACCTCCACGGCGTTGCCGTAGGTGAACGACCTCTCGTAGCCAACGGTGGCGTTGAGAGTTGACGGGAACAGGAAGCCGGCGTTGACGGCTATCTTGTTTTCCTGAGCGGTGGCCGTGATAGAAGCCACTGCACAGATGATTGCGAACAGTATCTTTTTCATAGTGCCGGATTATTTGTAGATATGGGGTGAATAGTTGAACGGCAGATTTTTGAGTATGTCGGAGTCGAAGCCGTCGGCGTTGAGAATATCGTCATACTCCACGGTAAGGGTTATGACACGTCCGCTTATCTGGTTCTCCGATATTTCGATGCGGAGCACCTTCTCGTCCGGGAAAGTCAGCTTATCGAGCACAAGCACGTTGCGGTAGTTCTTCTTGAACTTCTTTGCAAGGTTCAGCGAATAAACAGGCGACAGTTCCACCGTCTGAGAGTTTGTGGCCTTGACCTCCTTCTTGTCTGTGAGCTTCACACGCACCTCGGCGATGTCGTATGCTATCTTGGTGCTGTTCTGAAGGGAATAGTCGATGAAGAAATAGTCGCCTATCGAATAGATGTTGTTAACAATCGCCTTCATGCCGTTGGCTTTAGACACCACCTGATTGTATTTTCGACCGCTGCCATATACGGCCCAGGCGTAACGTGCCATTTCCGACTGAGGCATGGATACCTCCGGATTGATGTAGGAGTCCAAACCGGCGTATGGCACACGGTGGATAGAGGCGGCACGCGAAGGGGCGGCGGTATATACCACATCGTACTGTGCCAGATGTCGCTCGCCGATGAGTGTGAGAGTACCCATCAGCTCACCCTCCCGGTAGTGGGTAAGTACGGAGTCAGCCTCGATGAACGGCTTGATACGCACGATGTTGTCGGCACACTGGTTGCCGATAATCTTTGTGGTGGATAAGTCCACCATCTTGATATTCTCAGGCATGACGATATGTGTTGTCACTTCCGAGTTGACAAGGATCTTCTCTTTGGCGGTCGCCGGGATTGCGACGGCGCATAGCGCGAGGGTAGCTGCAATTATTTTATCTTTCATAATGGGTTGGTTGATTACCGTTTAATATGCTTCGTCTGAATTGATAAGGTAAACGATGGTGTTGTATTTGATTTTCGCCTTGTTCTTGCGGATATTGGCCGACACAGCGGAAGTCGCGGAGTTATACATATTCTGGAGAGCCTGCAAAGCGATGGCCTCGCCGGATATTCCGGAGCCGTAGCCGCTCTCGGACTCAAAGCTGATATTCTGCTGCACTGTGCTGGCACCCGCCTCTTTCATAAAATCGCGGAAAGCGGACTCCGGGACATAGAAGCCCTCCATGCCGTCGTTGTCGAACACCGAAAGATTCACTTTCAGGAACTTTCCGCCTACAAGAATTGAAGTGATGGCGGCGCGGACACGCTGTTGGCCGAAGCCGGTGACGGTGCCGTACAGATATGTGCCTTTGGCAAGCCTCACATCATGTATTGTCACATCGTCGAGCAACTTGAAGCGTAGCCTCGTGCCCTCATGCGCCTTTGTTGTCTTGTCGATCATGGCACGGATAAGCGGAGCATCGACATTATCGGCCGAACTACCCACTGTATTGAATTTGTCGGCATTTGTCTCCCGTGATTTAAGCACCAGCAATGGGCGGTTCTTCTCACGCTCTATCTCCCGCGCCCTTGCTATGGAGTCGGCCCGGTGCTTGCGCATGGCTTCCTCCGGGTCGGGCTGTCCTATGCCAAGTCCGGCCTCGATAGCTTTCTGACGCTCGTAGCTGCGCTGCTGTATCGCCTCAAGGTCGCGTGCATATTCGCTCCGGGGGTCAACGGCAGGTTCATAGTCGGCAGGATTATAGCCGTCACCGTAAGCGTATGAGTTGATATGCCGGCGCGATTCAGCAAGGGAACGCTCCAGTTCCTCCAGCTCCTGCTGCTGACGGATACGCTCGGCCTCGGCCGCGTCGAGACGGTTCAGCTCGTCCTCGGTGTAGCCGTGTTCAAGAGCCTCGCGTTCCTCCTGTTCCTCGCCGAGCGCGCCCACGGCGGTAAAGGCGTCTTCGTCACCGAAGCGGCGTGACATCTCGAACATCTTGTCACCGGGAGCCTCGGCGTTGGCCTCCGGCAGAGTGGAGTTGATACGGTCTGTAGCCACGGCCTGAGGGTCATCGCCACCGCCGCCGAAAGTCTCCATTGCGAAATATATCAGCGCACACAGCGGCACGAAAATCACCGCAGGGAAGATATACTTCGGTTGTCTGAAATTAATTTTTTTCATTGTTATCGTTATGTTTGAGGGATTTTACAATCTGTTCGAGTTGCCTGTACCGGCGTATTATGCCGATTGAGTCGGCATGGCTCTTGCGTGGAATTGCGATAAGGGAGTCAAGTTCATGCTTGACCGTCTGACCGTCGCCTGTTATCTCCATGAGCCGTCGGCGTTGCGCCTCCTTGTTGGCCTGAATGGTGCGGAAACCGCTGAAGATAGGCTCGACCTTGGCGATGGATTGCAGTTCCGGCTCCTGTGATTCCATCCGCGCCCCGGTCACTATTATGTCGCACAAGAGTATCATCAGCAGGGAGCCGACGACATAGCCGAAAGTCCGGCGAGGGTGTCGCGTGGCCCATGAATTGGCCTTTCTGATCCGGGCGGCCAGACGGTAACGTGTGCCTATGGCACCCATCTTCGGCCGGAGCCATGAGCGTATTGCGCCATGCGCTTTCCTCCGGTTGTCGCTGAAAGTTTGTCTGAGTGATTTCATAAGTCAGGTTTTAATAGTCAAGGTCTTTGTTTTCAAGAGTACGCCAGTTGGTTATCATCAGTCCGTGGGGATTGTTCTGTGTACGTGGCACATTCTCCACATAGCCGGTGGTGAGCATGGTGCGTTTTAGATCGCGCGTGCGCCTCTTGATAATCTGCGTCCCGTAGTAGCTGAACTTGCGTGTATGCTCGTCGAACTGGATAGAGTCGCAGATTATGGTGCAGACAGCCGAAGATGATATGATGTCGGAGTAAAAGCCGTTTTCGTCAAGGGCCTGCTTCTGCTTCAGGGCTGTGCCGTCTGCCATATACATGGCCTTGCCGACAGTCCACTTGATATAGTCGTTGTCGGGAGGGAGATTGAAAAAATACTGGTGGAAGAGCTGGATATGCGCTTTCGCCTCCATGATGAAATTGGCTTCAAGTCCGGCACGCTCGGCAAGGAACGGTATGTCGCCGTCAAGAATATATATCTGCTTGCGCTCCTCGGTCACGAGCGACACGCAACGCCACACGGTGAACCCGCAGATGGCGGCGCAACCTATTATGGTTGCCATTACCGTCATCATTGCGAGCCGTGTTTTCTGTTCAAGGGATTTTATCAGCATGATAATCTTGTTAGTCGGATTAAGGGGTGTGTTTCAGATTTCTTCCTGCCTGTGCGCCGATTGAACCGGCCACGTTCCGGGTCACGTTGGTGGCTTTGAGAGCCGCCGAGCCGCCCATCATCGCCGCGCCCATAGCGACACTGCCTGAGGGAGAGGCGGCACCGCTGCTGACACCGCCGGGTATAAGCCATGAGGCGACTTCGGGAACGAAGCGTATGATATAGGCCCCGACAAGCATACCCATAGCGTACATGCAGTTGGAGCCTATGCCCTGCAAACCGAGCGCGCCTATCTGCTCCCATGAGTTGACAGCACCGTGCAACAGGTGGTTGTAGGCCACCAGATCCTCCTGAAGATTATACATCAGTATGAAGTCTATATAGTACAGGCACATATAGGTCACGAAGCCCCATAACGTGAGGGAGAGGAATTTTGACATCCATTGGCTCCATGCCGAGTTCCACGGCGGAGCGAGTGACAGGGCGAACATTATGGGGCAGAACACAATCATTATCGCTATGAATATCCTCTGCGCCACAAGTATGCCGTAGTAGGACATCTGGAAAATCAGCTCCCCGACAAAGCGTATCACGTCGTTTATCCATTCGCTTACCTTTGTCTCAGCGGCCACCGCCGCACGCTGGGCGTAGTTGTTGATGGTCTCGCCGAGGTTTTCCACGTTATACACGAGTTTGTCCCACCAGTTCGCGTCCTCGCCTATGGACGCCACCTGTTTTGCAGTGGATATTGAATCCTGCACTGCACGGAGGCGTTCAAGGTACTCGCCTTGCTTCTGGGCCACTTTCAGCTCCAGTGCCGCGACCTCCTTGTTCTTCGCCATAGCCATTGACTTAGTGGTGGCTTCCAAAGACTTGCCTGGCATCTGGAGAGCCGAGCATATCCATGATGAAGATGATATGCACATTGATATGCCTATGATGCGGAGCAGCTTCATCACGTCCATGCCTCGCCGTCCGAGCATCATCATCCAGCACTCGTATGAGCCTACGCACAGGGCGAGCAACAGTCCGAGCATACGGGCGAAGCTGATTGTATCGCCTAAAATCGCCACATTCGGAAACGCCTCCATCGCCACAAGCAGCTTGTCGAGGCTCTGGTCGATAGCCGGAAGCCCCATTGTGCAGAGTATTGATAATAAAGTCATATAGTTTTCAATTAGTCAGGTTAATGTTAGTAGTGGGTGGCTGCCACTGCCGCGAGGCGGGCGGTGCGCGACACCAGTTTTCCCATCTCGGACTTTGCCTCCTCGTATGCCTGCTGACGCTTTGCATTCTCCAGCCCGTAGCCGACACCCTGTTTATGGATATAGGCGATATTGGCGCAGATGATCTCGTTCTGCCGCGACAGCTCGTCAACCTGATACTTCATCTTTCCCTTGCTCTTGTTAAGGCAGTAGAGAAGCCCGTCGGCGATACAGTCCTGCATACGGCTGAACTCGTCCTTGTAGATCGAATAGGTGACATCGACAGCCCGGTCAGCCTCGCGTGCCAGTTCCTCCTTGTAGAGAGATTCGACGTATGCACGCTCTTTCTCAACTTTAGAGAGTTTCTGCCGCTGGGTCTCTTCCGCCGTGACACGCACGGGCATGATGCGTTTTACATTTGATTTCTCCTCCTTGAAGCGGACGCGGTAGCCGGATTTGAAGCCGGCCCACTTCCAGTACATTTCCGCGCCGGAATAATTCTTGTGCAGGAAATAATAGTACCAGTCGGGAGCGAAGCCCCACGGCCCGTTCTCCATCGACTGCCATTGCTTCTCCTTCTGGTCGTCATGGATTTTGGGCGTCTTGGCCGATACCGCCGCCGGGAGTGCCGCGATGAGCAGGGCGAGCGATAATGCGGTGATTGTTCTGAATTTCATGATCGGTATATGTTTATTGGTTCCACTTGTTGATTACCGCTCCCACAATCTCGTCCTTGACATCGGAGGTGAGTATCTCCCAGATGTAGTCAGGCTTCCAGCCGCAGTTTGTCATGAGGTAGCACCACAGGTTGGCGTTGTCGATAATCCGCCGGGCGTTCTCTATGGTGTCCTTCAACGACATGACAAGGTTCATCTTCTCGTCCATCGAGGCTTTCATGAGGTTTATGCCGGAGGCGGCCACGGTAGCGTAGAGTTTCTGGGCGTGCTTTATCTCGCGTGCTATGGCAAGGTTGGCGTCGGCATAGTACCACGCGACAAAAGGCTTCATGGTCACATACTTGTAGGTGTTTACCGTAAAGTCCTTGTACTCCTTTGTCAGCAGATAGAGTGAGCTGGCGGTCGAGGATATGGCAGCGGCGAGTATCACGTATGAGTATGTGTTGTTGAGTTTGGTGTCGAGCGTCGAGCGTACATCATTGAACTTCTCCGCCCCTTTGGTGACAAGCGATTGCTCCCCGAAGCTCGTGGCTATGCGTGCCAACGCCTGGTCTTCATCTTTCTTGACAGCCTTGTGCAGAGCCATAAGTGCCTCGAATGTCGGCAGGTCTTTCGGGAAGTCGAAGGCGAATGACTTGAAGGAAAGAAGCAGAGCCACAAGAACGAGAGTTGTAAGTTTGCGTATCATAATGGCTCCGTCATTTTATAATCCGCAGTCCGTTCCAGTTGAGTATCAGCATACCGACCTGATTCTGCATGACTTTCATGTTGGCCCAGCCCTCCGGGTCTATGGCGAAAAACAGGTCATCTTTTGTGGCGTACTGAGCCATAGCCATCATAGCCTGAACCTTGTAGCGGATTTCAAGAAGGTCGGTGTATATCCTGTTGGCTACCGTCAGTCGGTCGTAACGGTCAAGGAGATTGTATCCGTCGCTCTTGGTTGCGGCGGTGGCCTGGCCTTTGAGGGGATTCTGAACCTTGCCGTTGTTGACTATATTGATGAAGTCGGCCACAAGCTGCTGTGTCTGGGCCGTGAGGTTGCCGAGTTCGTTAAGGCAGAGAGCCTTGTTGGTGAACTTGGCCTTGCTTACGGTCTTTACCAGTTCCGGCACGCTCTTAACTATGTCGAAGGCGCACAGTCCTATCTCCACATAATATTTGCTCTCGGTGCCGAAGCCTGAGATATTCTCCATAGTCACCTTGTAGAGTTCGGTGATGGTAGCCATGCTCACGGTGTATTGCTCCAGCTTGTTCTGCTTTGCGGATATGGAGTCGAGTCTCCTGTTGTGCTGATCCTCGATGGCTTTCTGCGATGCGAGATTGGTTGTCACCGCTTTCAGGCAGTACGGGTCGATCACCACTTTCCAAGCCGAGGCAGTGCCGAAAAAGCACGTCACGCATATAATCAGCATGAGATTACGCATGGCGTATTGTGAATTATGTTTTGGATTTACCATAGCGACATTACTTTCTGTTGTTGGTTGACCTTACGGGCAAAATCAAGATAATTGGATATTCCGGCTCTCTTGCGGTCGGCCTCGATGTTGGTTATCGCCTCCTGCATGGTGCCGTAATGACGGAGATATATTTTCAGAGCCTCTTTCTCGGCCCGCTCGGTGGTGTAGGCCCAGTAACATTCCGGCGGCTCCTCGACGCCATACACATCGGAGTTCTGGCCGCGGCATATCCACACCTCTTTGAAGTAGTTGCGTCCCTCCTTGTTATTGAGGGCGTTGACTGTGAATATCTGCTGCTTCTGAATAGGCGTCAGTCCGAGTATGGCCGCTATGTCGCTGTATCTGTCCTTGAATTTCGACTGGTCGAGCAATATCTTCACATCGGAGTTGTTGATTATCGCCTCCTTAACGATGGGAGAGTCGATCACATCGTTAAGCTCCTGTGTCACCACACCGGCTATGCCGTGGAACTTGCGGACGGTCTTATACAGGAACTTTATGTACTCCGCCATAGTGGGCGAGGCTATCGCTTTCCATGCCTCCTCGATTATCAGGGCCTTGCGTCCTTTCTTGATACGCATTTTCTGAAGAAACACGTCCATGATTATCAGCACGATGATCGGGAAAAGCACGGGGTCATCCTTTATCTTGTCAATCTCAAAGACAATGAACCGCTCGTCGAAAAGATTGGTGTCAAGGTCGGAGTTGAGCGTCACCTCCAGCTCTCCACCACGGTAGAACTGTTTGAGGATAGCGGCAAAGTCTCGTATGTCGAAATGTATCTTCTCCAGCGATGTGATCTGCGGTATCCGTTCAAGGGCGAACTCGTAGTAGGTGTTGAAGGAGAGCGACGGCACTTTGAGGCGGCGTTTCTGCTCCTCCATGTGGTCTATCTGCTTGTCAATCTTCATCAGCATCGAGGTCTCGTGCAGCTCTTTCTTATATACCTCAATCTTTGAGGCAGCTTTCTCTTTCTCCGCCTCGGTAGTGGCACGGTCAACAATCATGGCCCTCAGTGCCCGGCACTGGCGGATAATCTTGTTGCGCCGTTCCTCCGAAGGGAGTATGAGGGCGCGGACGGTTGTCTTGGTCTCCGGTTCAGGGGCGTTTATCTGTTCCTCGATGTCACGCATATCGGTGGCGAACTTCTCGTAGTCGTCCTCCATCTTGGCTGCCACAAGCAATTTCTGGCGCAAGCCCTCGCGCTCCGTGTCGGAAAATGAGGTGAACGGATTGAAATATGCCTCGTAATATTCCACTATGGCCTGGTTGACAAGCATATCCTCAATTTTTGAAGGAGCCTCGTTGCCTTTGAAAATCAGGAATATCAGCGATTTGAGAAAATTCTTCTTCTCCCCGAAGTTCTGCTCATATTCCTCGCGTGTCACCTTAAACGGGTTCATCGAGATAGGCTTCTCCTTTGAGTATGAGATATATGTGCCGCCGAAATAGCCGCAAATACCCTCGTAGGAGTCGCCGGTATCGACCATCACGACATCGGTGTTCTGCTCCAACAGCTGCCTTACCACACTGTTCATGTGGAAGGATTTGCCGCTGCCGCTTGGCCCGATGCAGAAGAAGTTGGCGTTGTCGGTCATCTTCACCTTGCCCTCCTTGCCGGTTATGTCTATGCACACCGGGAGTCCCTGACGGTCGGTGTAGAATGTGGTGAGAGGCGTGTCCTCGCACCCTTTGAGGTGTTCCTTGAAGAAAAGGCACAGTGCCGAGTCCGACAGTGTGAGGAACAGGTCATAGTCGGGATTGAAGCCGTAGGCACAGCCCGGAAAGGAGTTGATGAACAGTTCCAGCTGGTTGTAGGCTGTTCGTGACGGCATTATGCCGCACTCGTAGAGTTTGGTCTCAAGAAACGATGTGACCGGTGTAACCTTGTCGGGAGGACAGCTCACGATGATGTTGAAATTGGTGTTGACAAGAAGGGAAGAGTCAACGGCGAGGATGTTGAGAACTTCCTCAATGTCGGCTTTCGCTATCTTGTTGCTCGGATCGGGCATGGAGCCGTGACGTTTCGCCTTACCTTGCAGTTTTCTGAGCAGCTTCCGCTGTCCCGGTATCTGCACCACCTGATTGAACACCACACAGTCGGCGTGGGGCACTTCGGCAAGAAATGAGAACACATCGGTAGCCACGGGATAACCGTTGACACTCATCTCGGTATATGGCTTCACTACCGAGGGGAGATTTATTTCGTCAATATCCACAAGGGGATATGAGCGGATAATGCGGCTGCCTGTCCGCAGGTATTCGTCGGAAGCCTTGAAATTTGTCATGGAGAATGGGCCGTGCTGGAAATGGAACGCCATGAAGCGGTGCAGGTACTCGTTGACCTCCGGCTTTGTCAGCTTGCGGTGGCTTATCCCTTTCTCGGTAAGGATGTCGTCAACTTTGGCGACCTTTGAATGGAAGTCGAGCCATTTCTTGGGGTCGTATTGCACGAACTGTCCGCGCTGCGCCTCCTGTGTCACTATCAGATAGGTTGTGATTTCAGTGAACTCACGGCCCTCGAAGTAATTGAAATAACTCCGGGTCAGGAACTCGGCGTCTTCGGGCACGTCGCGGTGGTAACGCTGGCGGCAGAATATGTCCTGCTTCTGCAAGGCATAGCCCTCGCCGAGCGTCTGGACGATGTTAGCCAGCACGTCCTGAAATACCATGTACCGCTCCGAGTCGGTACACAGCCGGAGAACAGGGTTTGTCATTTCAAAAATGACAGAGGGGGCCCCCTTTGCGTCGAACAGCACCACATTACCGTCCGTTTCCTCCAACTGGGCGTATATCCCGTCGAAGACTTTTTTGTTTTCCTTTGCCATTCAGTGCTTGAATAAATTGTGATAGATAAAGATTCCACGGTCTTTCCGCTTGTTGTGCAGTCCGCCGCGCTGCTTGACATATATTGTCACCAGCCCTGCGGCGGCCATTACAAGCATGGCGATAAACCCCGCGAGCTTTCCCAATGCTATGGAGAACACTATGAACCCCACGAAGGACACTCCTATGGCGGCAGCCGCCAATGTCAGGAAACGTCCGCGTATTCCCATGAACTCCAATGGTTTCTGTAACCCTTTGTAAACCGGATAGCCGTCGTTGTATATCGCCATGACTGTATGGATCTGCGGTTGCTTACTTGAAGAAGAGCGGAAGAGCCTCGCTCAGTGCGATGAAGGCGATACAGCCGCCGATGGTGAGCATGATGGTCTTCTTGACATCCTGGTCGCCGTTCTGCATCTTGAAATAGACGTTGAAGGCACCCACGAGGACAATCACTGCGGCGATCGCCTTCATGAGATTGGAGACAGGGGTCTGGTAGGAGCTTACCTCCTGTGTGGCTTTGGTGAAGCCTGCCGCACCCTTGCTGGCGGCCATCATGTCGGACACGGTGAGCATCACCGCGCCCATAGCAAGCATACCCTTACGGGCGAAGGCTGAGTTGCCGAGGCGTGAGATAGCACGCTGACACTTTGATTTGATTTTCTGCATATACGCTGATTGATAAGTTCTTGAAAAGGTTATCGGGCGTTAAAGGCAATGCAGGGCGTTAAAGGCAGTGTCGGGCAGTAAAGACAACTTAGTTCAATAAAGGCATCGGTTGGAGAGAGAGGTATCGGGTTATACGAATATGGTTAGCGGCAAGTCAGTTGATGTCAAGCAGCGGATTCACATTTGATGATGATTTCTCCGAGGCCGGCGAGGGAGGCATCTTCAGAACTGGTTATGTTGCGGGCTTTTCTTGCAAGCTGTTCAACCGGAAGATAATTTGTCATCAGCGGCTTGGAGAGGGTCGGTTTCTCGGCCGGAGCCTTGACCGGCTTCTTGGCACTCTGTTGACCGCGCTTGATTTCGATTGCCTTGAATGAGTTTGCTTCATCGGATATGTCGATCTCAGCTTCATCGGGTGTGCCGGATTCATCGGCGGCTCCCGTAGGCTTTATGAAAAGATCCATACAGACAAGGACTGCATAATATAATATGAGTACGGCTGTCAGGCAGGTAAAAATAGTTCCGAACATGATTATCAGATTATTTTTGTTGTGAATGATTGTTGTTGCGGCAAGGGGAGAAAAGTAAGGCCGAGGGATGCGCCTCTGTCCTCGTGTCTTGAACAGCGTGCCATGTCAGGACTGAAAAATACGGTGTCATTGCCTCGCATGACCACATATCCGTATTGTTTGAGCCGGTTGCGTAAGATGGCTCGTCGGCGGTTGCCTGTGACCTTGACATTGGTTATCGGGGCAAGTCCTATCCTCAGGCGCAGTCTCTCACGACGTATTATTTCCTTGCGTCTGGAGGAAATGAACCGTGAGGCATCATCGGCATCGCGTTTCAGTCCCAAACGTCCGGCCATGCGTTTGACGGTGCGGAGACTCAATCCTGTCAGGCGTGACAGTTCGGACTGGGAATGAGTGCGGTAATTCTCCATCAGGATTCTCTCAGCTTCCTTGCGTCTGATGTCACGTTCCTTTTCAAGTCCGAGTTCGGCTGCTTTCGCCACCACACACCTCGTACCCACACCGATAGCTGCTGCTATCCGTGTATTCGTGTCGTGCGGATACATCTCACGCAGTGTGCGGAGCATATCATAAGACCATTTGATTGTTCTCATATCCAGTAAGTTTTTATGTGTTGCCGAGTAATGACCTGTTGTTTTTCCTGAATTGCCGAAGCCTGTCAAGATACCGGTTTACAAAAGTCCTGACTATTGCGTTCACAATATCGGAGCGGCATTTGCGGTCGATGTCGCAGGCATCGAGGGAGTCCGCAAGGTCGCGGTCGAGCTTGCATATCATGCGGTCATCTTTTTTCTCCCTGAAATTATACAGGGCAAGGTTCTTTCTGAAAAGCTCCCAGTCATCGTCATTGTCGGGCGACGGCTCAGGTTCGGGAACGGTATGCTGTTCCGGTGCCGGTGGCATGGTCTCCGCTCCGGGAACAAGGTTGCCGAGTCCTCCGAGCAGGTCGTTCAGTTTGGGGTATGGGGTGTCCTGGTTCATTCTTCTTCTGTATTTGGTATGCCGAATATGTCATTGTAAATATGGTCGAAGGCCGGTGAAACTACGAGCATCTGGTCGTCCATGCCGGAGATTGTGCTGAAACGGCGTAGTGTCTGGCGTTTATAAACGGTCGGTGCTATACGCACGTGTTCGCTCAGCTTCTTGTTCACGAGCTTCCATAACTCCTTTTCCTCTTTGGTGCCGACACCCTGTTCTTCAAGATTGGGTATTACATAGTGTACCGTTTTCATGGCATTTCCGATGCTTCGTCTCAATTCGACTATCATGGCGACAAATATAGCGGTGGAGGGTACGGTCAGATTGTCATAGTGGAACGGAGTCAGCAAATAATCCGTATTGGCGAAAAGTGCCAGCAACGCCTGGTCGTTGAGACTGCCTGCCGAGTCAAACAGAGCGAAGTCCACGGCGGCTGAGTTGTGCAGGTTCTCGATCAGCGCGATAAGAGCCGGCTCGTTGCTCATGCTGAAAGGATATATGTTATAAGGCAGCGGCACTCCTGCATAGGTGGCGGTGTCCGCTGTGCGTTTCTTGACGATGGACTGCTGCGGATCGGTGTCGAACACGGTCACGCTGTGCCCCCTTGACACAAGGTAGCTTGCGAAAAGGGCGCACAGCGTTGTCTTGCCGACTCCGCCTTTCTGATTGGCGAATGTGATTATACAGGTTGATTCCATTGATAGAAACTGTCGGTTGGTTTTTGAGCAAAATTATCATGGGCCGATTGCTAAACCCGAAATTCCGAACAGTTTTCATCATCGGATAATGCGATATTGTGTTGAAATGGCTATCTGAGCGTGTAATATAGTGGCTATCACGCACACATTGTCACCGGATAGAAGTCACGGGAAAGCCATTAGTTTTATAAGACGACTGATGTTTTCTTGATAATAGCTCAAACGAGAAGCGCAAGCCGTAAGCACATTATAGTAGCATAGTCGGCAAGGAGTTCATACCCCATTCTCAGGAAATAGTGATTGCATAGGATGCCTTTCCTCTTTCTATTAAGGGTAACCACTGAAAATTGCTTGATATGGAAGAAGATATATACCAGAATTATTACTATATTTGCACTCAAGACCAAGTAATATGCGTAATTCTCGGATTTCAAATGTGGCATTAAAGATAGCAAATAAGCTATCTTTACATCATCATAAACAAATTGCTTATAAATTCCTCAATCATAATAATTTTTTGATGGTAGCGGGGTTTTGTGTAGAACCAAATCGTTTCCAATCTAATACATTTTCTATTAGATATTTCATTCAACCATTATACATAAAATTTGATTATATAGATCTTTCTTTGGGTGATGTGATTGGAGAATGGGAATATACCGAGATAGATACTTCTTTAGATGAAATTTGCCGGGTGTATAATGATAAGCTATCTCATCTAAATTCAATAATTGATGTTGTCAATGCCGTATTGAATTGTCAAATCCGTTTTTATGGTAGTTCGGTTGCACGGACTGAATTATTTGCCTATTCGTATCTTGTCCTAAATGAATATGCTCAAGCTATCCCATTCTTAACTACTCTCATTACGCTAAATGACGATGATAACAAAGAATGGTATTCACCTATAATTTCCTCAGCTACTCACATATGTAAATTAATTCAACATAATAATTATGCAGAAGTCAGCGATATAATGCTTTTGTGGCAGTCATATACTCGCGGCAAATTAGGAGTTTAGGTTATGTATTTTGCTACATAAGCGACCTATGTATATTCTACTGCTACGGTTTAATATCAACAAAACTCGGCTATAAGATATTTGGATTTGTTGGCCCCAAGCTCATGCTGACAGTGAAAATGCACATTATCAAAAATATAATTAGCAAACCGGTAACAATAAGAGTTAGTAATGTAGAAAGCCAGGGATTTAACCGTCTTGATATGAAACGAGCAAACCATCGGACTATAATAATAGCCCCAATGATTGCAATTATCAAAGCCGATATGTAGAAAACTTCTTTCACTGCTCAAAATTAATACATATTCCTGACATAACCCCAAGAAAGATTACATTAACAGACTCCAAATGACGTTTCTAATTAAAATGGCGGTAAAAAGGCCATCGGATAAAAGTCACGGAATTACCTATCGTTTTATCGAGGACTCATCATCTATCCTGTCATAGTCCCCTTTGTAGCCTACTTCCCATTCCCTGTTCTGGCCTTGACCTGACTCCACGTCATGCGGCTTCCTTATTCCGGAACCGGGCTTTCGTCTGACGGCCGCGTTTTGTTTTTTGTCCTCGACGGGATTCTTGACAAACTGGAGCCGTCTTATATCGAAGCCCTCGTTTTCAAGATTTATAAGGACGCGGGCTTTCATGTCAAAGGCATACATTTCTCCCTCAATATCCCGGATTGTAAATCCTGCACTGCGGAGTGTCTGACGGTGTATATAACCTGTGCTGCTGTCAAATATGCTTCTCAGATCTGACAGCCGATTATTGTATTGTGTTGTCCTTGTCCCGTTGATTTCCACCATGTGGGGCACAGTCACCTTTCCGATCGAACAGAGAAAGTCCCGCTCCGCTTCCGTTGCCGGAGCGAATGACTCCACCCATTGAATACGGTTGTTGCGTCTCAGAGCCTCCCACATATGGGAACGGAGAGGACGGCTGTCTCTGCCTCGCCATATCTGCCCTTGTTTCACATAGGCTTTGTACTGGCGGCTCAGTATGTCGTTAAGCTCGCCGATGGTGATTTTTGGATCATTTGCTAACTGGGCGTCGATTTGTGAGTCTATTCTTGCGAACCGTTCATCAGGTGTCGCAAAATCCAGCAGCTCCTTTATCGGATATATCTTGCCTCCGTTGATGACAGCTTTCTTGTTATGGTCGATTATCATATAGCCGTATGGAGAATCTTTCTTTCCGAAAAACACAAGCTCGATACCGAATTTCCTTTTCAGTTCATCGGCGAGTTCTTTCTTGTTGGCGGTCAGGTCTCGGTATTTGGCGAATATGGCGCGGAGCTGTCTCCTGCGCTGGCGGTCGAATGTCGTTGAACGGTAATGTGAGCTGATTTCCTCCAGCGGTATTTTAAGACACACGGCACCGCCACGTTTTATGGATACCACTCCCTCATTGTCGTAACACTCATAACCGAGCGAGTTCATAAGAGCCTTGAACTGTGTGATGGATGCGAATTTATAAGACAAGGCTTCTTCCATATCCCTGTGTGCTTTCTCGTTAATGTCGTTTCCAAGCAACCGCTCGACCACACGTTGCGACCTTACCCGTTCATGGTTATGGTCTATCTTGCGACCGTCCGGTGCCACACGCGATGTTATTATATGTATATGTGTGTTGTCAGTATCGGTATGTCCGTAAACCAGCAGGAGCTGTCCTTCTTCTCCATATCCCATCTCCCGGAGATATTCATGGGCGAAGTCCAGAAGTTCCTGTTCCGTCTTTTCGTGTCCCCGGCATGAAAACGCCATGTGGAACTGCGCTTTCTTGATTCTCGGATTTTTGGAAGAGTAATTTTCAAGATAGGCGACGAGGTCGTCGGGGGTATGGTGTCCCAACATTTCGACCGCATCAAAATTTTTCATTTCCAGCAGATGTGCCGAGCCTTTGGCTACCTTGCGTTCATTATATCCGACTGCATGGAAGCAGGTGCTTGAAGGAAGTATTGTCGCTATCATGTGAATATATGATTAAGATAAAATCACGGTTTGGGATTATATGAGTATAAGGAACCGGGGCTATATGATAATTCGGTTATAGTTGCATCAGATGTTCGGATTATCCGTTCTTCAGTACACTGCGTATTATCTTGCTTACTACATCGGAGTGTTCGGCTATGATTTTATCCATAGTCTTCTTCAAGCCATCTATGGAAGGTATCAGTACCTCTTTATAATATGTCTCGCTCAACAATCCGGCTACGGAAAGTTCGTTGGCGCGTTTCATTGCCTGGTTGAGATTGCCGCCGGCCCAGCCAAGTTCGTCCTTGAATCTCCGGCAGAGCGAGGCCATCTCTTCCACGGCTTGCATACGGTCTTTCGCGTCCTTGTCGGAAAACTCCACAAGTGCGGCACGGATATACGAGCTTATGCTCCTGAATTCCTTTGAGCGGACTTTGAGCCGTTCAAGTTCGGTGTCGGTAAATAGAATCTCTATTCTGTTGGTTCTCTTTTCCATATTTTCCAGTGATTAAAAATCGGCGAGTTGCGAGCTGATTTTCTCCGCCCGACAGGGTGGCAAGTTACTTTTCTTCGGTAAAACTCCGTTTTATCCGGGGAAAAGTACAACTTGCTTAACAAATTCTGCACCTTTGGCACGAGTGCCCTGATGCACTCCCGACCTCGCTTCGCGCGGCGAAGTTAGCTCACTTCGGTTGACCGCGCACAAATTCCGAACATAATCTTTTTATCTGACAACTTGGAACATCGGTACTCAATCAAAGAATAATGATTTGCCCTATGTATCATACACTCTTATTATCACATACTGTCGTTATCGGATAGTGACTGCTGTTGCTGTCACGACAATCACATTATCATATACAGTGATATGGCTTGTATCAGAGCATGAAATGATGTGAAAATCAGATGAATATGTACTAAAATAATGGCTTGAAAATTTGCATAAGTCATTGAAATTTAGTATATTTACATACTCGGAGCATTACTTCGGGCGATAGTTTGATGATGTTGAAATGGCATTATCAGACTATCTGAACATCATAATATCTCTCACCATGTTCGCACTTCTATTGATGATATATCTATTGCCCGTTGCGATAGTCGCAGGATTATTGCTCCGCTTTATCCGATGGTCGCTTGTAATGATTATACGTCTTGCCTGCCGGATTGTGTCTTTGGTATGGCGTATGATTTGTTGGCTGCTTCTGCTCGGCTGGAGAGGATTACGGTCGTTGTGGAGACGGTATCGACACAGGACTGCTCCGTGAAATTTTCTTTAAGGGAGAAAATCAGGAGGGCAGGCATAATCTTCTCCCTGCGGTGGGATTTTTCAGACTGGGAAGCAAGTGGGAAAAACAGTACGGATTTCGGCTGATATGCGCCACCTTTGCCGTCACCTTGACCGACACCTTATCCGCCACTTCTGCCGCCACCATTTCAGACACCCGTTCCGACACATTTACCGCCACTGATACAGACACACTTACATACACTCTTGGGGACACTCTTTCGGACACTTATGGGGACACCTTTGGGGACACTTTTACAGACACCTTTTCCGCCACTTTTTCGGTCAGTGTGCGCCACCTTTTTCGCCACCTTTTTTGAGGCTCCCGGACACCCGTCCACAGCACCGAACTTTTGCCCGAAAACAGGCGTTCAAGTATGAGAACCACAATTTTTAATAGTTAAATATTGTTTATTTGGCAAATATTCGGATAATAAGTGTTAATTTTGTGATGCTCTCGCAGGTAGTGATAAATCAGGGCAATTTTGCCCTCCAAAATAGAGCGGAAAATGTGGTACAAACCGTGGTACATTGCTTCTCAATTATATCAACCAACAAATTGAAAATCAACAAGATAACACCACTCTCACAAGGCCCGCTCGGATCACAGAAGTATTCGGCAGAATACTGCAAAACACTGCAACTGGTTCAGTAGCAGTGTTTTTTCTTTATGTCCAAACGGCATCTGAGTGCGCCCTGTGCGGCTCTGCCGTGTGTAATTCGTGTGCAAGACCAATCGTGTGCAGTTTTGCACACGATTGAGGATGTGGGCTTACAATATACGGTATATCAACACAGTACGGAAGTTGCGAGCCTCAAAAGTGGGGTTTTGAACAAGATTTTGCTCAAATTCAAGGTTAAAATCGTGTGGAATCGGCAATATTTAATATCTATTAACAATATAGACATATATTTGCCGATAATTTGAAATCGAACACAGGCGTTTCCCCTTTGGCAAAAGTCAGTTCCCCCTTGTTAGCATTATAGTTTACCTCACTCTTTTTTATGTTGGGAAGAGAATCTGAGTCTGTTATCTTTTCAATAACAGGATTTCCTGAAATGGAAAGCCCATCTGTGTAGTCACCGATATTGGTTTTCATGCCAAGCGGGGAGTCCTGTATAAAACGTTTTCCGTCATAATCAACAGAATACACAGCTTTGCCGCCATTGTCGGAGATGGTGACAACTGTTTTCCCGCCATGTAGCTGCCAACGCAGTCAACGCCGGAAATGCAGTAGTTGAGTCGTTTGTACGATTACAAGAACTCCAGTCGTTCCAGTTAATCTCGGCTCTAACACCGTGAGGACCATCGCTGAGCCATAAATCAGGGATTCCAAGACGAGGAACACCTGGCGAGGAAAATTTCCCCTGAGCATGACACATCGCTACTTTTTCATCAAGAGTCATACGGTTGAGAACATCTTCCACACGTTCTTGTATTGGATATGAATCATTCTGATATATAGGCATCTCTGCCTTAACTCCCATTGCAGGGATAATGATTAAAGACATTATTACAGACATAGCTTTCATTTCTGTCGTAGTGACTTGAGTTTTATTTGTGCAACCTTAAGACCTATGGCTTCAGCCTTAATAATAACATTACCGGGCTTACCGGTAGACTTAATTACAGCACCGACTTTCCCTTTCCATGCTTTATGGTTTGGGTGATGATAGCCCTGAGTTGATTTGGGGTCTGCACTTCCAGATCCAATCAATTCTCCTTCACCAAGCACTGAAAAAGTTATTTCATTGTCGGCAATAGGGACTAAATTCCCATTTTTATCAACGACCTCTGCCAACACAAATATAAGATCCTGGTTGTTAGCTGTAAGGATATTTCTATTTGCGGTAAGCTTGACAGCCACTGGATTCCCGGCTGTTTCCATGATTGATAAATAATCAGTCTCATCGCCATTTTTATCCAGGGCTACAGATTTTATATTACCCGCCTCATAGGGCACGCTGAATACTGCTTTATACTTTGTGTCATATGTTACTTTTTTGGTATCATATTCTGAGCCATTCACATAAAGTCTTACAGCAGGGAATTTGGTAATAACTTCTATTTCTATAGGCTTACCTTCATATCCGGGCCATGTCCAGCTTTCCCATGAAGGATAAGTTCCCCACATACTTTCATTTATAGAGCCATAATACCCCTCTGGCTCCTTCACATACATGAATAATGAAGGCTTATCACTATAAAGAATTTCTCGATAGTGAGATATAGGCTTGCGCTGATATATCAGGTCGATATCTCCACAATATGAAGAATGCCAGGGCCATTGATCACTTACAAAAAATTCGGTATTATTTTCACCTGCATAATAATACTTTCCTATTCCTGATTCGCCCAAATAGTCAATTCCGGTCCATACGAAATCACCTATCACATAAGGAAGGTTCGCAGTTCTACTCCAGTTGTCAAAAGCATCGCGGGGATAAGACTCCGTCTGCCACATGATTCTGTCGGGCACACGATTATGATCATCTTCGGCCTTATGCATTAGATAATTATAACCTACTATGTCAAGCTCGGCTGCCAAAGGGTCGAAAATGTCCCACTCATGGTCCCAGGTACACAGTGCACTTGTCACAGGACGTGTCGGGTCGAGTTCCCGGCAAAGGTCAGCAAGTTTTTTAGCAGTCTTCACAACTTCAATCTGCTTACGCTCTATTACTTCATTGCCGATACTCCAGCATATTATGGACGGGTGATTTCTATCACGGAGCACGAGAGACTTAATGTCGGCGTCCCACCACTGATCAATGTGTTTGGAATAATCAAACGGTTTTTTCTCCCAACGCCATCCATCAAAAGCTTCGTCAATAACGAGGATTCCCTGACGGTCACACTCGTCAAGAAATGACGGTGCCGGATGATTATGGCTCGTACGAACGGCATTGAATCCAGCCTCCTTAAGCATTTTAACCTTGTGGGCTTCTGCAGCGTCATAGCTTCTTGCTCCGATAAGTCCGTTATCACTATGTACACACGCACCAGTCAACAATACCGGTCTATCATTTAATTTGAACCCTTCAGATACCGAGTATTCAATCTTTCTCACGCCGAAAGTTTCGTCAATAGTATCAATTATGTTTCCATCTTTGTCTTTAAGACAAATTTCCAACGTGTAAATATATGGAGAGTCAATATCCCAAAGCTCTAAGGGGACATCTTTAAACTCTACGTTGTTTGACTCACTGTTTATAGGGGTATTGGTTTCATATAGAAGTTTGCCATCGGAATTCTTTATATAAACACTTGCTGTGAATCCGTCGGATTGACCGTTTACATCAAACGAAGCCTTGACTGTGGATCTATATTTCTCTACCTTGGGCGTGGTGATATAAACCGACCATGGCTTTACATGCGTGTTTGGCAGATTCAACAGCCACACATGACGATATATTCCCGAACCTGTGTACCATCGTGCGTTTCTTTGTTGTGAATTGTCTACAGAAATCGACAGCTCATTCTCGCCCGGTTTGAGATATGAGGAAAGGTCATATAACACAGATGAATATCCATACGGTCTATGGCCTACTAATGAATCGTTTACAAAGACATGGGCGTCCATATACGCTCCCTCAAGATACAGCATATGTCTACCTTTGCCTATATCATCGTTTGTTGCTACCAATGTTTTCTTATACAAACCCTTACCAGCAGGAAGGTACCCGCCGTCATTACCCATGGCAGCGCCTTTGGTAAAGTCATTCAATATACTCCAGTCATGAGGTAGATCAACCATCTGGAAACTGGTTGGCACCTGCTCTCCTTTATCGTTTTGTACAAGGGTGAATTGCCACGCATCGTCAATCAGTTGTTTTCTTTGCGTAGAGTTTATTGCAGAAATGTTTGATCTGGCATTGATTACAAATGCCGGTGTAAGCATAACCACACAAATCGAGAAAATATATCTTAATCTATTCATAAATTTGGTTGTAAAAAAAGGGGAATAAGTATTCACGTATCCCCCTTTTTAAGATTAAATGAAGTCTGGGGCTTATTTCACTGAAATCTGATTTCCGTTGTAGCGTATCTCTCTGACTTTATCATCACCGACAATCTTTACATTAAACTTGCGAGAGAGAGGCATGCCGTCAAAAGATCCACTGCGTTTGCCTATTGTAAGCCTCTTGGCTTTATCATTCCATTTCAAGGGAATAGTAGAATATTTGCCCTTTTCGTAATTATAATTGTCACCCTCGTCCTCATAAAGCAGGAATGAAGCATCTTTTCCGGGATATACGACTATGTCAATATTATCGTATTTGTTTTCATTGGCATACTGTACGTCAGGACCTAATGGGAGAATACTACCCTCCTTAACATATAACGGACATCTTGAAATAGGTGCATCGGCAGCAATAGTCTGCCCGCCGTCAAACAGCTCTCCTGTCCAGAAATCATACCAGCGTATTCCTTCGGGAAGATATACATCATAGGTCTTGGCGGCATTCCAGTCAACTTCTGCGAATTTCCCGGAACGGTCGATCTCTTCAGGAGTAAAGAGCGCTCTGCCTATAGGACAAACCAGCAGATTGCGGCCAAACATAAATTCATCGTTTATATCCCATGTTTTTTTATCGTTTTTAAAGTCCATGAAGAGAGCTCTCATGAACGAATCATCATTTTTTGACACTTGCCAGGCGTGGCTATATATATACGGTAGGAAACGATAGCGTAGTTTTACAGCATCTACAAGGGCGTCATAAACAGGTTCTCCCTTTTTTCCATAGAGATATATTTCACGGGGAGCTCCTGTACCATGGCTTCGCATCATTGTCATGAATGCGCCAAGCTGCATCCATCTTACATATAGTTCTCGGAACTGAGGATTATCTTTTGCTGAAGCCCAACCATTTGTATTGTAGTCGTGGGCAAGGAAACCACTTATGTCTGAATGAACATTTGGATTAGCAGTCAGGGTAAAGTTCAGGCACACAGGTATTTGCTTACGCATTGCATCCCATGACGAAGCTACGTCGCCACTCCATGTATTGGCACCTGTGCGCTGCTGACCAGCAAAATAGGAACGCGTAAAGATAAATGCGCGCTTGGTGCTGTCGACATCGCGCTGATGGTTGTACACGCCCTCTACAGTCATAAGAGGATATGCATTGCGCACCGATCGCAGTGATCCGAGCGCCGTCGGCACATCAAGGTCGCGGTCGTTTTCGTTATAGAAATCGGGATCGGTAGAGTCCATCCACCAGCAATCAACACCCATACGGTGGAGACGTGAGAGATTTTTCCAATATATGTCACGGGCTTCAGCGCTATACGCGTCATAGACTCTTGAACCGCTGGGATAATCATCGCGAGGAGGCCAGCCTGGGAGACCACTGGGAGGGAATGTCTCAAAATCAAGCAGGTGACCTTTGCGAGCCAGTTCGCGATAAGGTTTTGTACCTATGCCAAAAGACTGCCATACAGATACGCTTATATGAGCATTCTGATCATGTACATGATCGATCATCTTCTGAGGTTCGGGAAAACCTTCTGCAAGGAATTCCATTGCATTCCAAAGGAAAGGACTGCCCCAGTATTCCCAGTCCTGTACGATACCATCATAGGGGATTTTCAGGTCGCGATATTTATCCACAACCTCAAGTAATTCAGATTGTGTTGCATAGCGTTCGCGGCTCTGATGAAAACCATAGGTCCAAAGGGGAGCCATAGGCACTTTACCAGAAAGATGACGCATACCGGCTATTACACCGTCGGCGTCGCCGCCGTAGATGAAATAGTAGTCTATGATATCACCGACTTCCGATTCGAGAACAAGTTCACCGGCCATGCCATTTTCGGGTACCGATATGAACGTTGGAGAATAATTATCCCAGTATACGCCGTAACCTTTGACACTCTGATAGAAGTGAGCATAGTCCTCGGTATTAGCCTGTTCCATACGACGTTGCTCGCCGCGCTGATTCAGTTTGCCGTTTTGAAGCATACCGATACCGTATATAGCCTCGTCAGGTTCTACCGAGAATGTTTGCTTTACCTTATAAGAATTACGGTCAGGACCAGTATGGCGAGGCGTGAAAGCATATTCGCCTTCGGTCATCAAGAGATTACCTTTTGAGTCGGCAAAAGACACCTTACCGTTTTCCACTGTGACTGTGAGCTGGTCTGTAGTATATACAGTTTTACCATCCTCTGATTTTTTTACTACTGCAACATTTTCAGGAGTAGCAGTGACTACAAGAGATACATTCTTAGAAGCATCCTCTCCATTATCTCTTGTAACTCTCACTATACCAGGGGTATAGAAGTCAATTTTCTGCGCCAGTAAGCCTGACGAAGAAAAAATGGCGATTACAGCCATGAAAAAAAGTTTCTTCATTGCTTAATTAAAAAATGAATAATGTTATTATTATTGTTCTCGAGAATTCTTTTGTTGTGATGTGGCATACACTCCAACCATAGTACCAGTAAATTTCCTGCAGTCTTAGTGCTTAATATATCAGCAGGAAGTTTCAGCGGCACTTGTTCAAATGAATTATTATCCATTGAATAATAGAACGAATACACACCATGGGATGTATCGGGCTGGAAGAATTGTTCGGTCACACGATAATCAAAATCAGAGAATACGGCTTTTCCGGTCAAGGCTGCCATGTTACATGAGATAGACAAGACGGATATAGTTGAAAAGGCAATAAACAAAAGTACCTTCTTAGTTGTCGATAGCAGATTCATATGAATTTTCGGTATTATTAAGAATATTTACTTGTTCTTCTGATAACTCGGCATAATCAGAAGGTGTATATCCATATAGGTTTTTGAAAGCAGTGGAGAATACACCAGGATTAGAAAATCCTACCGCATAGGCAACTTGTGAAATATTTGTGTCACATGAGCGCAACAATTTTGCTGCCTGTGCAAGCCGGATGTTACGTACAAACTCCACCGGAGAAATGCCGGTGAGATTCTTAATTCTTCGGTGCAGAGTGACACGGCTCATGCCTATATTGTCTGCCAGATCTTCAATCTTAAAATCCGAATTTGAGATATTCTCATTGATGACTGCAGTGAGTTTATCCATAAATATGTCATCATTGCTTTTCATCTTTAATGGCTGTATTTTCTCTTGGATATCTTTATCTACTGACAATCTACCTTTTAATTTTATACGACCATTTATTAGATTTTCACACAAAAGAAGAAGTTCCTCCAACTTAAATGGTTTTGAGATAAAGGCTTCTGCTCCTATATCCCAACCCTTGATCCGTGTCTCATATTCAGCTCTTGTGGTAAGCAAGATAATCGGTATGATAGAGGTGCGTGAGTTGGATTTCAATCGTTTCAAAAGTTCAAAACCATCCATGCGAGGCATCATGACATCTGAAACAATCAGATCTACACCCGAAGTCTGGGCTATGTTGAAAGCCTCGATACCATCTTTAGCCGTTAATACTTTATATTCAATAGACATATTGGTCTGTAAGTACATAAGTATATCCTCATCGTCATCCACGATAAGTAACCGCGGTTTGCGTTTGATTGAATGACTGTTTGGTTTTTCAACCTGGACAATATTATCTCTGAGTATCACAGGACGTTCATGCAATGCATTAGTTTGAATGGGGTTAATAATTTCTTTTTCAGACAAGTGTCCTTTCCCGCAAGGGACTATGACAATGAAACGGCTACCGTTCTCTTCTTTTCGGTTCTCCGCAGTAAGTCTTCCATGGTGAAGGTCTACCAGCATTTTGGTGAGATGAAGTCCAATTCCATAACCTGCCGTTTCATTTGACGCTTGATAAAAGCGTTCGAAAATCTTATTTATTTTCCCTTCATCTAATCCTATTCCGGAATCCTCAACTATGATTTTGGCTTCTTGTTCATCAGACGTAATAGTTACCTTGATTATTCCATTGTCCGGAGTGAATTTAAATGCATTCGCAATAAGGTTGATAATGATTTTATCAAAATTGTGAGGGTCAATCCAAAGGAAAAGAGACTCCTTGTCATGTTCAAATGATAAGGTGATATGACGTTCGGCTGCTACATACTCAAACTCATCAACAATGTTCTTCACAAGAATGACGACATCAGTCTTGATAAACCCAAGTTTCATCTGCCCTTTTTCAATCTTTCTTATATCCAGGATTTGATTCACAAGATTTTCAATTCTCGACGCACTACGCGACATAGTAATTAGAGCCTTTTTTTTCTTGCTGTCGGTCTCGGACTTAATCAATGAAGAAAGTGGACTGACAATAAGAGACAAGGGTGATCGAAGTTCATGGGCTATGTTGATAAACGACCGAAAACGTTCCTCGTGTACTTCCTCCTTTTTCTTTCGATTAAGCTGGCGTTTGTACACATACAGTGTTAACGATATTAACGCTATCACCAGAAATAAATACATGATTATAGCCGTGTTGGATGCATACCATGGAGGGGCTATCGAGATATTGAATTTTCGCACTGGTGAGTAAACGCCATTCTCGTTAGCACGCACTTCCAGATGATACTTACCCGATGGTAAGTAGTTGCACATTACCTTGTTGTCGCCAATTAACAAAGTCTGCCAGCTGTCATTAATCTCAGGTATCCGAAATTCAAACTGTATTGTCTCCCTGTCATCAAAACTAAATGTCGAAAATTCCAGTACCAAGGAGTTGTGCTCAAGGTCAAGATTTATCTGAGAGCACTCACTCCAGTTGTTATCTGCGACCCGGTTACCATTAATATAAGTATCTGCAGAAATTTGTTCGTTGTTAATATAGAGATTGGTTAGTACCGGACAGCCGGGTTCACTGCCTGGCAGTACAACATCTGGTATAAAGTAAGACACCCCTCTGAGTCCACCAAAATACATCCTGCCAGTCGAGGATTTCAAGTACACTGATTTGATATACTCTGTATCGACCAGTCCGTTGCCTGAGATATACGCGTTAATCGCACCTGTTGAAGCATTTAGCTTACCAAGTCCCTTATAGGTCGAGAACCATACGTCGCCGTTATCGGCAACGTTCAAACCACACACCATATTACTCGGCAATCCATCCGACATATAGTAGTGTGCCAACTTACTTTTGTTTACATCATACACATACATCCCCTTACTTGTACCGATCCACATCCGACCGTAGTGATCGCTCGCTAATGCGTAGACGACGTGCGATTTGAGTGCTTCACTGCAATCTAAGTCAAGCATGCGGTTATTATACGGGTCATAGCAATCGATGCCATCGCAATGTCCTATCCATATAAACCCGTTGGAATCACAGTAAAGTGTCATTATGTAATCATTATACAAAGACTTGTCAGTGGCAAGCTGCGTATTGCTAGTTATCGCATTGACTATTTTTCCATTCGCTATCTGCAGAAAACCACTTCCTATGGTCGCTACATACATGCGCCTGTCATTTCCTTCAATCACGTTGCTCAGGTAAGATCTATTGTTTACCTCGTATGTCTCAGCAACGCTTCCATCCTTACGGACCCTGTTTATAATTCCGTCTGATGATACCGTCCATATCATATCATCATGGTCTATAGTCATGCCGGTTATAGATTTGCCTATACTTAAACTGTTGACCAAATGCATGTCTGGGGTATAGCAACGCATATTACCGTCATTAGTCGAGACCCAAATTCTTCCGGCAGAATCTTCTGCAATACCGGTAAGATATTGGTCTATGCTCGGCGTGATATCCTCAAAGGAAAATCTGAACGGATTTGATGAGAGTTGGGCAATTCCTGATTTATGATAGCCAAGCCATAAACGATTCTTGCTATCAAAGAGACACTTGTAAAGATTGTCTGCACTGTATGACCATTCATGGAAATAAATAGTCGGACACTGTTGCTTGTCTTTGAGTTGCCACACACCGCTGTTACGGGTTACTATATACAAAGTTCCATCACACAACGATATTATTTCGCTTATATTTTTGATTGTTGTTCCTGTGAGTTCTATTTTACAGAAGTGCGATTTGGCCTCGTCCCAATAATATATATCGTCTCGAGTCGCACACCAAATATTACCTAATATGTCGACTGTTATGTTCTGAATCATTCCCGGACTGTTTACCGATACTATTTTACTGCGGTCGGGTGTGATGTAGAATATTCTTTGATTGTTGGTTGTTATCCAGATACGCTTATAGCTGTCTTCGGTAATTGTGAGCATGAACTCCGAGTCAAACATGCTGTTGATTTCAGTCAATCGATCGGCTCTCATATCAACAGGGTTGATCCGATAGATGCCATAGCCATTGGTCACAGCCCACATTTCGCCGTTTGACAGCTCTTTCATAGCCATAACTGACGGTTTCTCTCCTCCGGTGAAGTTGACATTCTCAAACGCATCAGAGTAGGAAGAATAACGTTGTAATCCACTGCCGCTTCCTACCCATAACCGATCATCATTATCGACATAAATCATCCCTACGAAATTATTGCACAGTGCGGTCGAGTCATTTTGGTCGGACAGATAGTACTTCATTTTCCATCCGTCAAAACGGTTGAGTCCATTCTCTGTGGCAATCCATATAAAACCGTCAGAGTCCTGCGCCATCGCATTGATTCTTCCACACGTCAACTCAGCATAGTCATAGGTGCGCAGACGCTGAGCGTGCGATACGATACCAAATAATAGTATTATAGATATAATAATGATGCGTAACATAACCATTGTTGTTTCGTTTGCAAAATTACAAAAAAATCATGTTTAACGCCTTAATAACTGATGGTTACACTGTATTTTTTGTATCATACTATTCATCGTATGTGTCAGATGACTTCAGTATTCATCCATTACATCTGGTAAAAGATGTGAAACATAAATTCTTTACACCGATACATCTTGATGAATGAAAGAAACAACATATTCCTCTCCACTCTGAGGCAATGATGTAACTTTGCAAATCCTATATCGTGTGTGCCGTGGTCTGTCATGTTAGGGCAGAATTCATTCAATCATATTATGAATATTTGAAAACGGCTCTACACTTATAGTTGTCCACTACAATAGAGCATTCGCTGTAACGAATATTAATTTTTAATAACAAAATATGATTCTACGTAATATTATAATGTCTGCAAGCCTGTTGCTGTGCCTCAGCGCTTCTGCCGGTGAAGAAAGTCCAGGAGAGAGATTTGCAAACTCTCCTAACCCAGTTATATGGGCAGACGTTCCCGATCCAGATGTGATAAGGGTCGGAGATGACTTTTATATGGTATCCACCACCATGCATTTGATGCCGGGATGTCCTATCATGCACTCAAAAGATCTTGTCAACTGGGAAATAATTAACTATGTTTTTGATACACTGGAGGACTCTCTTCGTTACCATCTCGAAGGAGGGACTGTCTATGGCAAAGGTCAATGGGCTACTTCCTTGAGATATCACGACGGAATGTTTTATGTTATGTTTTCGCCCAATGACGCACCTTTCCAGTCTTATATTTTTGCAGCAAAGAACCCTCGGGATAAATGGGAGCAGGTGTGCCGAACAAACCACTTCCATGATTCATCACTATTTTTTGATGATGATGGCAGGGCATACGTTTTTTATGGTTCCGGCGCTATCAACCTTCGTGAATTAAAACCGGATATGACCGGTGTGAAAGAAGGAGGAATCGACATGACAGTAATCGAGCCTGATGAAGAAGCCAGAGGACTTCACGAGGGCAGTAGAGCAGTAAAGTATAACGGCAAGTATTATATTATGATAATCAACTGGCCCGAAGGACGAAATCGTCGTCAATTGTGTTATCGTGCCGACAACATCACGGGCCCATACGAGAAGCATGTGGTTCTTGAAGATAATCTTGACGGTTTTCCATACGCAGCTCAAGGCACCATTGTAGATGATGTAGACGGAAACTGGTGGGGCTTTATATTTCAGGACCGCGGAGCCGTAGGTCGTGTACCCACAGTTATGCCTTGCCGATGGATTGACGGTTGGCCCATGCTCGGGAATGAAGACGGCAGGATACCAAAGACAATTACTTATACTAATCGAGGAGAAGCGCCATCTCGTATCGTATCAAGTGACGATTTCGACTCAGATACAATAGGCTTAAACTGGCAATGGAACCATTGTCCGGACAATGAATTCTGGTCGTTGACCGACCGGCCAGGATTCTTGAGGCTTAAAACTTCCAGGATTGCCAGAAATATCTATCAGGCTGTTAATACACTCAGTCAGCGTATGGAAGGCCCGGAATGCTTTGGATCCATTAAAATGGATATGTCAAAAATGAAAGATGGTGACATAGCTGGTCTGGCAGCATTCAATGGACATTCAGTTCTATTATCAGTTAAGAAAATGGGACGGAAGAAATATCTTGTCAAACATAACGAATTGGTCAATTTCAGCAACCCCATAACACTCGAGGTTCAAGTCGATGATGAAGAAGAGGAGCGGATAGAGATCAAGGGTAATACAATCTACCTGCGCATCGTTGCTGATTTCCGTCTTGGCAAAGATCTGGCGACCTGTTTTTATAGCCTCGATGGTAAAGTATGGAATGAAATTGGAAATCCATTCCAAATGAGATTTGACTATACTCGTCTTTTCATGGGAACGAGATTTGCGATATTCAACTATGCCACTCTAAATAGTGGAGGATATGTCGATATTGATAAGTTCGACTATAAAAGGGTTGAGGATATCGAGACACAAAAACTTGATAAAACTTTAGGATATAATACACATACGGCTATCCCGTCATCAGCGAGTACCCGTTCCACCTGCCGTTGAATGTCATCAATGTTCTGCTCGGCAAAGTTGCGGGGCTTGCAGACGTAGTTATAACCGTTGAGGAGTTTCAGGTGTGTGAAGTAGTAGCGCTCGGTAGCACCCTCGCCGATGATTGTAATCGCCGGATTTTTGAGTTTACGCTCTTTGATTCTTCTTGCCATGATTACAATACGTTGGGAAGTGCGCCGAAACGACCGTTCATATAAGCGCGGTGGATAGATGAGAGTTTGTTTAGACCATTGAAATCAACCAGCGAGAACAACTGCGAGTTGCCGTCCTTCCCTTTCTCTGTAAACCATACGGAGTCCTTGCCGAAAATGTCGTCGATGTCTTTAAGAATCGGATCGTAATGTGTAGAGACAAGAAGCTGAGACTGGTTATCTTGTGTATTGACAAATTTCGAGAGTATATACTCCATCAGGTTGGGGTGCATCGAGGCTTCAATCTCGTCAATGCAAAGGAACGCCTGACGGTTGAGTTGTTCGTAAATCAGAGACTCCAGTTCCACCATCCGCTTTGTGCCCGTGCTCTGGCAAGCCTCAGGGAGTATATAATCCTGCGAACCGCCGGCATGCTCTACCTTATGGCCGAACAGAGCTGCCATTTTCTGAATCTTTATGTCTGATATATTAAAGTCTGCCTCCTTTGCGAATTGCAGAAGATACTCGCGGAAATCCTCACTGTCCGCTATATGCTTTTTCGCATCATTTGAAAGAGAGGAAAGCGAACCGCTCTGCAATGAAAGAATACGGCTGTCAATCCACCGGCGCATATTGTCAAGATATGCGACCGAGACATTCACCTTCTTCATGGTAGCCAGCAGCGACATATTGCGGAGACAGTTCATCGTCATGACGTCCACCTCCGCCTGAGAGAGTCTGACGACAGCCGGATTGAAATTCAACCTGGATATACCACCGACATCCTCGCGACAGAACACCTTTGTCGGGCGGTTGGTGAGATAGACGAAGAGCGACTCATGGCAGACCTTTTCAGGATTTACCTTGAGTTTGTACCAATAGCGCAGACCGTCAGCATAGAATTTAAGTTCAAATTCCGTGTCGAAAGACAGCGCATCGTCGCGTAACAGGAATGGCTGCACATCCGTACCGTCATCGTTGGTGGATGGAAGTGTGTTCCAGAAACCGCGCAGGAACTCAATCGCTTCAAGCAGATTTGATTTGCCGCTGGCGTTTGCGCCGAGCACCACTGCAAAGCGCAACAGCTTCACGCCGTCAGGCATCGTGACCACACTGTTGTAACGGTCGTCTGTCGACGGCTCAAAACTCAATTCCACTTCATCGCGAAACGACTTGAAATTACGTATTTTCAGCTCTTGTATCATATCCGATGCGTTTTAATGGCGCAAATATAGCGAAAATCCGTCGCATCACAAAATCAAAATCGAATTTTTAGTGGTTTTAATTCTTGTTTTAGGGCATTTTTCTCCAAATCTAAAATCAAATTACGCCATATAAGATGCATTGCATCGCCTTACAGTCGGCAGGGTCAGCCGCGGTCGCAACGGCTTCCGCAAAGACAAGTCCGGCGAGAAACTTGCGGAATCCGAAGAAGACCTCCTCGAACACCGCACCGACGGCACCGACGCTTTCGATACTCTTTTCATCGGCTGCGAAAAATTCCCATATCACGACTCTTTCAGCCTGTCAATGTCAGGAGTAATCTGATTTCAGTTGAGGACCTCACGCCCCCAACTGAAAATTATTTACTATCTTTGCAGATATGCAAAGGCTCAAAAAAATACTTCAATGGCTCACAGTTTCGCCTATGCTACTGCTCGCCCTGATTGTGGTAATCATTAATTGGATTTTCCACAATCTCCGTATGCCTGAATATACCTATTGGGAGAATATTTGGAAGCGATAAAATTTCTCACAAAACCGCTCTTTTTCAGGCAAATACTTTGCTGAAATAGTTGTTTTTCTCGCGGATTTTTCGTAACTTTGTACCTATAAAAACAACTTCAAAATCTCTCGACTATGGCAGTAAAAGTTTATGTGATTTCCGACCCTCTCGCAATAAATTTCCTCGTTGACGATGACATCGACGGCTTCAAGGAATACCTTGACTCCGACGATATGCTCTACTTCCCCGACCCCGAAGTGTTTGACACCGAGCAGCAGGCTCTCGCTTTCTGCGCCGGCATAGGCTACGGCGCAAACGAAAGTGCCACTCCCGACCGCTATCCGCTCCGCTCGTGCGAGGAAGCCGATGCACCGTTCATCGAAGCCATCGAAAATTATTAAAGCCGTATACGATAAATGGAACTAATAATACTTGGGAAGAATACTAAAAGTAAAGGTGCAGAATTAGAAAGGTTTTGTAGACGATTATTTATAAAATTAGGCTTTAAAAATTCTACCTTGAATTTTATTGCTGCGGGTGGTAATGAATACGATGTTACCGCGGAAAAAATCATTCAGCAAGAAGATGGAACAGAAGTTTCCATTCCAATAATTGCCGAATGCAAGGCTTATAATAAGCCTTGTGAAATGACACATTGGCTTAAATTTCTTGGTAAATTTCATACTGCACAATTAAACAATAAGTTGGCAGAAGGATATTTTGTTGCACTATGTGGTGTCAACGGAAATGTATGGGGGGCTGCAACTCCATTAATCTCTACCGAAAGTAATATTCATATAATTGCTAAAGACGATTTAATCAAGTATGTGGTCAAGGAGTACAATTTATCTCCAATCGAACATATACGACGAATCGGAGAACTCTATTCTAATCGTGTAGTTGATACAGTAGATTTTATTTTATATGATAATCAAATCTACTGGCTGCTTCGGTTTAATTCAAAAGACTTTACGATAATTAAGAATGATGAAACACCTCTTACTTCCAAAGAATTAAAAAAATCTTTACCGAAGTTGTCAAAAAAATCTTTTTTTAACTATATTGATCTTATCGAAGAAAGGGAAACCCAATTAAAAATTTCTTCTTTACGAGGTTTTATTCTATATTGCGCTCTTTGCAATTGTGGAAATTGTAAAGCAGAGATTGAATCCACTTTGTCTAAAACAAAGATGAATTTCACTTTTCATGATGTTGTTTCAGTTCTTAAAGACACTAAATATGTTTCTGATTCACTTCCGATAAAGATAATTCAACCTTCTTCCTATATAGCCTTCTTTAGATATTTATTTTCAAATCTATTCTTCCCTTCTTCAATTATTTCTAATGATTACCAAACTTTGGTCAATCAGTCTTTTCTAAATGAAGTGCTTTTAATGCAAGGGAATCTCGTTTTAGACACCGAAAACCAAGAAAAGGCACTATTTATTCTTAGATGTTCTCCGTCTGCTATCTGTAACGTTATTTACGAAGACACAATGTTGGTAAACGCATCTCGTAATAGTATACTCTTTAAGAGTAAGTACCATAAAAAATTCATAAAGAATGTGAAGCTAAATTTTTTAAGCTATTAATTGAGGGGATCGGTACTGACTTAAAACAACAAGAATTTTGGGAGATTGCAAATAGACTTGGAATTTCAAATTACTCAATGCACCATTCCCTTGTTGTTAATAAGGGAATGGAAAATGAAATTGATATCGAATATTCTCCAGTAGTACATTTTGCTCAAGCTGGGAATTTACCATCAAACCCAATAATTCCATTTGTTAGACTTGACGAGTAAGCGAGTCTTGCAACTCTATGTGAAACACAAAATACTATCCAGTTTGTCTAATTTTGACAATTCCATTTGGCAGTGTAGAAAATTTGAGCTAACTTTGTTGTCAAATTTTGACAATATAAGACAATGAAGTTTTGTGATTATATAC
Source organism: Muribaculum gordoncarteri (assembly GCF_004803695.1). NCBI lineage: Bacteria > Pseudomonadati > Bacteroidota > Bacteroidia > Bacteroidales > Muribaculaceae > Muribaculum > Muribaculum gordoncarteri. Next base: position 1,365,805 of record NZ_CP039393.1, on the reverse strand, counting down.
GGCAACACCGTGAATCGTTGGGACTTGCGCAGAAAGAACTTGCGGAAGTCCTCTCGGTGGATGTGCCTATGTATAGCCGATATGAACGAGGTCAAAGACCACTTAAAGAAGAACATATTCCCATTCTTGCTTCAAAACTCAAAGTTGATTGCGGAGAATTGAGAAAGATGTGGATTGCTGACAAAGTTCTTTCAGTAGTGAACGAAGAAGAAGATGCATCCGACATTCTGAATATTGTGGCTGAGAATATTAACGATGGCAAGAAATCCGATTATGGAAATTAAGACACTTATTTCATTAGAAGACAAATATATTTATCAGGATGCAATTGAACTTTTAAACTCGGATGATCCATTTGCTCCGATAACCTCAGAGGTTATTGAAAACGCAAATGTTAAGATTCGAGAAATAGCTACTCGCATTCATCATCATATTTTATTAGAACTAATATACATTTATGTTTCTAATAAATTCTCAAATTGCACTGATATAATGCAAATTTGCTTCAATACAAATAGTATCTGTACTACCGGCTTATCTATTTCAAACATAGACACCATTCCCTCTTTGTGTGAGCAGTTGCATATTTCATTCCTAAATTCTAAATTCTCTCTTAGTATTAAGTCTTCTAAAGTTCGGTCTAAATCTAAGGAACAGTTTATTGAACTTGGTGCAGTATATACACAATCTCATATTGCAAAGAACATTGTTGATGATACTTTTGCTAATCTTCCTGTTCCCATACAAGAAGCAAAAGTACTTGACTTCGCTTGTGGTACTGGGCGCTTTTACGAAAATGTAATTCCATACTTTGAAGATAAGAAAAAAGGAGTATTATTTAATGTCTATGCTATCGATTTGGACTTAGACGCATTAAACATAACTCGTTTAAAGGCTCTTTCTTTTATTGACTCCTTATCTAAAGAAGAATGCTTTACACTATGCCAACACATTGTCTTAAAAGACGCTCTTCGTAAAAACAACTCATTTTTCCCGGAACCACTGCAAATCTCACCTGCGGATCTTGATGGGCTTGCAGAAGGTGGCTTTGATGCGATTGTTTCAAACCCTCCATATCTTGTTCTAAAGCCCAACAAATCCAAAGCTGGCGTTGGAGGCTCCGATAAAATTCAGGAACAGGTAAATTATTATCGTACTTGTGGGTTTTATCAATATTCTATTGAAGGTATGCTAAATTTATACCAACTTTCCATAGAAAGAATGCTTCAAATGTTGAAGATAGGTGGAGAGTTGGGAATTATTTGCCCTTCTACTTTGTTCGGGGATGTTTCTGCAAAAAAACTTCGCAAACATTTATTACTCCGTAACAATGTTAGAAGTATTCGCTTCTTTGCAGAAAAAATTCCATTGTTTGAGAATGTTAATCAGGCAACAAATATTTTTATACTACAAAAAGGAGGCACTACCTCAGATATTACAATATCTGAGGAGGAGGATGTCTTTGATGTAAACATTTCTTTAGTTAAAGAATTGTTTCCTGAAAATCTTGAAATTCCAACTATAAAGTCTTCAGAATGGGATATTTTGCGAAAATTATCTACATTGAAAAAACTTAAGCAATTTCCTTCAATTAGAAACCGTCGCGGAGAATTAGATTTATCTCTATGCAGAGAGTTCGTTACTTCAGCACAGACTCCCTATAGATTAGTACGTGGGAATATGATTGGAGAATCAGAAGTAAAGGACATTAATGGAGAATTTGTTTTAGAATCATTTATTCCTACACGTTCTAAGGACTACCGTACTTATGACTTTAATCGGAAGCGATTAATATGTCAACAAATTTCTAATGGTGGACTCCGTCGCCGACTGAGATTTATTTTCTGTGCTTCAACTGATGTTCTCGGTAACTCATGCAATTATATTTCTTCTGATGAAGAAACTCTTGCAAAACTGTATCTAATCTTAAATAGTTCAGTTCTTAACTGGCGATTTAAGATAACAAGTTCGAATAATCATATTAATAACTATGAATTAGACGAACTTCCTATAATTGACCTTGACAAAGTAGATGCCTCATTCTCGTATTCTTCTCAAGAGGAATTAGATGAATATATTGGTGCTTTGTATGGTCTATCTAAAGATGAAAGAAACCTCATTGCAATATGAAATTATATAATCACGTAGCATTTAAAATGGGTCAGCGGGAAGCAACCATCGCCTCCTTTATACAAGAAGGAGGGAATTGGCAAGATATTCCGCTATCATATTCAGATACGAGGCTTGATAATATCAGAGCAACCGGTGGTCGTACTACTTATTACGGTCGCTTAGCTTGGGATAAACCAAGCTATACTATTGCTACATACTTCAATCGTGTTGGTAATGGGTGCAATTTGCATCCAGAACAAAATCGAGTGATGTCTAACCGCGAAGCGGCTCGATTTCAAAGTTTCCCTGACGATTTTATCTTTCAAGGATCAAAGGCTTCCCAATATAAACAAATTGGGAATGCTGTTCCTCCTTTATTGGCTCGGTTAGTTTCAAGTCTAATAAAGCCACATCTTAACTCGTATAATTTTGTCGATTTATTCGCAGGTTGTGGCGGAATGTCGGAAGGCTTTATAATGAATGGCTTTAATCTTCTTGCCGTAAACGAAGTTGACAAGAATATTATGCTTACGAATAAATTTAATCATTCTAAGTATACAGATGAAAGCCACTTCATTCTTGGTGATATTACACAGGAAGAAACCAAACAGCAGATTATAAATGCTTGCGAGGGTCATAGTGTAGATGTCGTAATTGGCGGACCTCCTTGTCAAGGCTTCTCATACGCAGGATGGCGCGATCCGAACGACACCCGAAATCAACTATTCAGAGATTTTGTTGAGTTGGTGAAACGTATCAAACCTAAGTTCTTTGTTATGGAGAATGTATTAGGTATTCTTACTATGCGCAAAGGCCAAGCCATTAAAGAAATTATTGAGGCTTTCGAGGAAATCGGATACCACGTGAATCCTCCTCTTAAATTGAACGCAGCTAACTTTGGCGTTCCACAGAAACGTAAACGTGTAATTATTATAGGTTCTCTTGATCCCGACATTACGATTGAGCAACCTTTGCCTCTTTTTGAAGAAGATTCTCTGATAGCTCCACCTTTCGTAACTGTCCGTGATGCAATTGGAAACCTACCTCATATTGAAGATGGAGGCGGCGAACTTGAAATGGATTATGAATTTGTTTTAAAATCTCCTTATGATATGTTGATGCAAAAGGAAATTGATTTTGATAAATTCTACGATCTTATGTGTAATAAGTAAAAATAAAGGGGGTCATTTTTGACCCCCTCTATTTTATTCTTTATTCAGGCTCTGCTGCTATTGAGAAAGGACTATCTATTTCTCCGTATCCGAAAAACCTTTCATGCGTTTCTTTTTCCAATATGCTATTACTGACACTTTGGATAAGTTGGCGCAACAACTTATCCGCTTTATCATATTCTCTTAACGCGATTGATGCAATAATAGGGTCTAATTCTTTGGAATCCTCATCTATCAAGAAATAGTTCTTTCGATTCTTCTTACTTGAAAATTCTTCAAGACTGTCAAACGCTATGCGAACATAACGCTCCTGATTTTTTCGCTTATTTTTGCTATCCAATGGCGTTGAGATTATCTTCAAATTTTCAAGGTGAAGCAAATATCTATAATCTACAAGAGAATATTCAGGATGGAGATAGCGCATTAAAAATTCAGTGCCAGTTTTCTTATAGATTATAGATAATATATTCAAAACATTCTGATGGCATTTAGCCATTACTGAACTTGCGAACTTTGCATCTATATCGTTTTTTATGGTATGCTTTACAGCATCCCATATTGCTTTTGAGTGCCAACTAATTACTTGTTCACCACTTTCTTCTATCTTTATTAATTCATCGACATCACTCTTTGTAAAGCGATTATTTTTGGAGCTATTGCAACCGCTACACATTGGCGCGAAATTTCTGCTATGGCAGAAACCAAGAGAAATCGGGCCGATATGATCTGCACTCATTTTCTCTGTATTTCCGCAAACAGGACACGCCATAGGCGGCTGTTTACGAAACTCACCCATTAATCGGTTGGCAAGGTTATAATCGCCGTCAGACCAATCTTCGTATGCTCTCCGATCTTGTCCATAAGTCATCATATTTTCTGAATGCCTTCCAGTATCAAACTTTGTTCGACAACATAGTGCATAAGAATGAAACCCATTAAATCGGTCAGGAGGATTACACATAACGCCCGGAGAAAATCGTGAACTTTCTTTATCGACCATCTCTGAATATATTAACTCGATTAAGTCGTCTTTGTCTTTAGGTGTTCTTAGTCCAAAAGCAGCGGCTATCGCTTTAGCCTTTTCCATACTATCGCACCATTGTTCAATTATTTCACGAATAGTATTTTGTGCTCGCTCCTCGTCGTTATCTTTATCAATGTTACAGCCGAGTATTTTATTCAGTATTCCAACAGTTGTTTTAGCAGGGTATTCATAAAATATACTTCTACCCTCGCCACAACATTGGCATATGTGTATCCCTGTAGGATGAATCAAGCGTGCTAACTTTGCATAACAGCCTTTTTGTATGGGGATATTGTGAATTTTGCATTGATTATCCCACCAAGATTGTCGTAACTGACCTTTAGGCGATTTTCCTGCAACCACCCATTTAACTCTGCCATTGTCATCTCGTTCATAAAATAATCCGGCATAGTTAGGGTGATTAACTATAAATTCTACATATTTTTCGTAATTAGGATGATACTGAACTTCGCCTCTAAGTTTTTTCACCATCGTTAAGTAGATTGTCTAATTTCACATTTAGCGCATCAGCAATTTTTTTTGCGTTTTGCAGTGAAATTGACCGTTCAGCACGCTCAACCATACCGATATAAGTTCTATGAAGCCCGGCTCTAAATGCCAGCTCCTCCTGAGAAATGCCAATTGATTGTCTACGCAATTGAACATTTCTGCCGAACATAATCATCGTATTCTCTATTCGAGTCACTTTATTTGCGCTATATTTAGTATGCAAAGTTAGACAGAATATTGACCGTTGTCAACATACTACTCGTTGCTATAAAATCTGCAAATATACAAATTTTTAATGAATTAGGGAGTTGCGGCACCACCGCCTGCAATATAAGACCGCTTAATTGAAATAATCGAATCAAAAATCACGATTTTTAACATCGAAAATGGTGTCCGAACCAATAAAAACGGCTATCTTTGCGGTGTGAAAGAGGACACTCAATCACCTTCCGGGACAGAGGTCCCGGTCGCATCCACATGGCAAATCATGGAAAACCGATGAATTCATGCCGTGTGCAATTCGTGGTCAGGAATATGGACACGAAAGATAAAACGCTACAAATCAACTCAGTTGAGTGTAAAATATCCGACACCAGGCGGATCACAAAAGGAATCATTTTAAAATGATTCCTTTTTGTTTTTAATCAATATGTCCTGGTATCACGTTGATGACTTTAAAATTTATTAAAAGCTTCCTTAATGACCGCGAAGTACTTCTGACAACTATCCCCTACCTGATAGAAAAGAACTCACCGTTGCTTTCAACGCAGTCAGGCAAAATGTTGTTAGATTTATTGGTTTTAGGAGAGGACCATCGCAACAGATATCACATAGGGTTCGATATAATAGCTATAACGAGGGCCATATACCGCCGTGTAACAACAGGATTAAAAGAGGGCGCGAGCACTATAGAGCAACAACTTGTTAGGGTGATAACCGCTGACTACAGCATGACATTTTCTCGAAAGCTAAAGGAGATATTGCTTGCTGTAATCATTAGAATGAAATTTGATAGACAACAGTTGGCTATATCATATCTTGATATAGCTTATTATGGTACCGAATACCCATCGCTTGACGCCATACTTGCCGGGTTCGGTCTTTCAAGAGATGCTGATATTGACCTGAAAGTATGCGCATCAATTATAGCGAGGCTGAAATATCCAGAGCCCAGAGTAATGTCCGAGAGTAATAATTATCAAATTGAGCGGCGTACATCTCATTTATTAAAGTTATATTTGCGAAAACATCCTATTCATTTGAAATTAATATCAGCGATTATCTCAACAATTCGCCAGTAATCGGAGCAATATCAGAAACTTATGTCAAGCCTGAGAAGTTTCTTAAATATTACTTCAATTCCAATGAAAGCGATGCGCAAACGTTCCTCCGTCATGTAATGCAGAGTAATACTCCATACATATTCAAAGACCGTCCGTTGATATTTGAAAAAATCAAGGAATATCTGAGCAATCTGCTTTCAGTCGAGCTGCATGATATGCTGTTGATAGGGAGCTCAAAGACCGGGTTCTCGCTTTCGACCGATAATTATGGCCGTCCGTTCAACGATAAAAGCGATCTCGATTTTACGATTATAAACGAAACCCTATTCTAATCGCTTAAAGCCGATTATGACAATTGGAAAAGAAAGTACACCGTTGAGGAAACAATCAGTCCCACCAACCTGACGGAAAAAGGTTATTGGGATGAAAATGTTAAAGTACTTAAGCGTAATCTCAACCGCGGCTTCATTGACACATACAAATTGCCCAATATGGAATGTTGCCCGACAGCCAAGACAATTATAATGCCATGTACAATATTACGCTACACCTCGAAAACACGTTCGGGATAACCAGCAGCAAAGCATCCGTACGAGTGTACCAAAACAATGAGGCATTCGTCAAGCAATTACGCCTGAATACTAACTGTCTTAAAGAACGACTCGACAAATAGCTGCCTGATTCAAACGGAAAGCCTGGCGGATTCACAGTTGACCGGATTTTATAGAACTCCGGCAATGCGGTTATATTTGGTTCTGGCCGAATATATGGTTCGCAATACATGCACTGAATAAATTATTCACTATTATATTCAGTACAGCGTTTTTATTGAACAGAATATGAGCAATTCCGAATTCAGAACCGTTCTAAACTCAGTTTTTTGTAAAAATCGCAGTTATAATCGCAAAAATTTGTACCCATAGAGGATTGTAGTCGCAATTTTTTGTATCAAAAATATGCTTCGTCTATTTTACTCGACTTAATTTCGGCAACAACCCCAATTTATTGCCTAAATTAAGCACTATACCCATTAGAACAAGAAAGATGAAGAAATAGGATTAGAACCCATGACCCCACTGATAATGAGCCTAAGCATTTTTAACAATCTGGATGCTTGGGATTGGCTGGTTACCGGTCATCGCGATAAGAGTCCGCGTCATATATATCATCTCTGAAACTGTCAAAATCGTCCATTATATCATCAAGCCCCTCCATGTCATCAAGCTGGTCTTGGAGCCGGTCCATTTCGTCTTGTATGAGCTCATAGCGGTTCGACCCCACATCGCAATTATCGAGCTGATCCTCAAGCTCATCGATGCGGTCTTGCAGTTCATCAATGTCGTAATCTTTTAAATCAGTCGGTTGACTATTATCGACTATTTTTTGACATTCGGCAATTCGCTTTTCCGACTCCTTGATTTCATTCTCCAGTTCTTGAATACGTGCCTCATATTGCGAATTGATAATATAATGTGGTTGATATGTACCGATTGTACTTGATTTCGATTTGCGCGAAAACAGGTTGCATATCATATTGAATATAGCGAATTCGCCGAGAAAATTCCAGAATGACATGACTGATTATTGTTTAAAAACGTTTTTTGATTTTGGGAGCTATCCACAGGATAAGTCCATAGACGCTCAACACAATCGCCGAGTTGACGATAAGCGCGGTTATGAAGCCGGGGCATGCGCAAATGACAATGAAGATTATCAATATCGCCCAAATAACTATACCAATCATAATTGTATCATTTTATGTCCGCACCACTTTTGAGAGCCGGCCCAAGCCAACCTAAAACGCAAATAATAACAACGATGAAAAACATAACGGAGTGTATTTATGGATTACGCGGAAAGCCGATATGACTTTCATCGGCAAAATTAGCGACATGGTGTGCAGAATTGCAGCACAAGTATGTTAAAGAGTGTTGCCAAATGTTGCGCATCTCATCCCTGCACAACGTGCCATAGTGTAGCGGTATAATATATGTATACAATATTAAAAACAAAACCTATGGCAACAGTCAGATTGAAATACCGGCCATCGTGCGTGGCCACCAAGGAGGGCTCGCTTTACTATCAAGTGATACATAATCGTGTCGCACGACAAATTAATATCTTATATCGCATAATGTCACACGAATGGGACAGCGACAACGCAGCTATAGTATGCCGGTCGGAATCCGGTGAAAGAGTGCCCATAAAAAGCATATTTCACAAAAACGGTGAAGTTTAATCGGCGGTTGGTGCGTTGCGAAGAGATGTCGGATTTGCGGCCAATTTGTAGCCGATTCCGCGCACATTCAGGAGTTCAAGCCCGGTTGACTTCGACAGATATTTGCGTAGTTTGTAAATGAAGCCGTGCAGGCGATTGAGATTGTTGTAATCGTCGTTCTGCCAAATGCGATACATTAGCGTTCGGGCCTCGACCACCTCATTGGGATGACGAAACAGTTCGTCAATGATCACGGCCTCGGTATGCGACAGCTCAATTGTGTCAGCTCCTACTGCAAGACGCTGCGATGCAAAGTCAAGCGAACAGTCGCATAGGGTAGGATTGGAATCTTCGGCCGCGCCTTGACGGTTGCGTTTCAACAACGCCTTTATGCGCACAACAAGTTCAAGTATCTGAAACGGTTTGCGTATATAGTCATTGGCTCCCAGTTCAAAGCCTTTTACAACATCATCGAGAGCTGTGCGGGCGGTGAGGAAAAGCACCGGTACGGTGGGTGAAGTCAGCCTTATAAGACGCACCATCTCAAAGCCGTCCATTTTCGGCATCATAACATCAGCGACAATAATATCGGGCGATGATTTGCCGAACATCTTAAGCCCCGCCTCGCCATTGGGCGCACACTCTACATCAAATCCCTCACGTGTCAGCGCGTCCTGAATGATGAATGATAGTGTCGAGTCATCCTCAACAAGCAAAATCTTATCTCTTTTCATCGCTTTTGAATTTTATTGTAAATCTTGTGCCTTGTCCCGGCTTACTTGTCACATCAATGCTCCAGCCAAGCAATTCGACAATCTGTTTCACATAAAAAAGTCCGAGTCCGTAACCTCCCGCCTCATAGCGGTCGCCTGAGGTCACGCGATAGAATTTATCGAATATGTAAGGTAAATTTCCCTTCTCAATTCCTATGCCGTTGTCGGCTATTGTTATTGAGCGGTCATCGGCTTTTATGTTGATGTTCACTGAATCACCCGAATATTTGATTGCATTGTCGATGAGATTTGACAATATGTTGCCAAGATGCAGTGAATCAGCCCGTACCGAAAGGTTGTCGGGAATATCGATGTTTATGTCGACGGGCTTGTCGGCTTTCAGTCCCATCATGCCCGAAACATCCTCTACAACAGGTTTTATTGCAACCGGTTCAATGTTGAGCTTCATTGTCTTGAACCGTTCCATGCTCATTGACAGGATGTTCTCGATCATTCCCGACAGGAAACTCAACCGCTGCATTATAATCTTAAGGAACTGCTTGTTTCTCGCCTCGTCGCTTTGGTCGTAGTAACGCAGCATGGAATCGGCGGCTGAATATGCCACGGCTACAGGTGTCTTCAACTCATGCGTCATGTTATGCGTGAAATCGTCTTTCATCTGCTCGATAGTGCGTAACCTGCCGACCCAATGAAGCAGATACCATATCAGGAATCCCATCAGGATTAGTATCATAGCTGATGTCGCGATAATACCTGACATCTGTTTCAAAACCTCTGTACCAAGGGATGATATGTACACATTATATAGATGTGTATTGCCTTGGTCGATTGTAAATTTTATATGCCAAAGTCCTGAATCATCAGATAGGGTGGAATCGGGAGGCAGAACAACCGCATAGTCGGGATGAAGACCGGCATAGTCAAGTTGTCGGCGAAACACATTGTCTATAATCGTGAAGTTCTTGCCCTTCATCTGCTGGTCATACTCACCTTGAGCGGCAAAGGCCGAGATCAGCTCTTCAACCATTTTTCTATCGACATCAGGGTAATCGTACCATTCGGTTTCGGTTGTATCGCCTGTTAAAGTCAATATAAGATTCAACTTTGAGTCATCGACATTATAGGTTGACTGCGCAATGCTGATCCAGGATATTATATCGGCCTGACGCACGCAGCTTTCCACCTTATCTATGTACTGCTGCTTATATGTGTCATATAGTCGGTGCATGAACCAAGCGTTTGCCGCTATCATAATGGCAATGGCGCTAAGACATACAATTGTTATGGTTCTGAATTTTTTCATAAACAAATTTACGAAGAATTTCTTGAAATGGGAATGGGCTCTAAGACTAACTAAGACTAAAGGAGGCTCAACTAAGGCTTGACAGGCAGCATCGTATGTAATTTTGTCATCAAATAAAAGTCACTGTTATATGAAGAGAATAATGATCCTTTCAACACTTTTGTCGTTATGGCATGGAGGTTATGCGCAGCAGCCTGCTGAGATGCCCGATTCATTGGATGCCGGAGTGCTAAACGAAGTTGTTGTCGAGGCGCAGATGCAGAATACGACAGCCCGGATGTCGGCTTACATTCCCGGTGCAAGGGAGAAAAATGCAGCAAAGGATGCAGCGTCGTTGCTTAATTTAATGGCTATCCCGCAATTGTCGGTCGATCCTGTCACCGATGCTGTTGAGACACTTTCGGGACAGCCGGTATCAATTTTTATTGACTACGTAGAAGCTTCGTCGGAGGACATTTCGGGCCTGAACCCGCGTGATGTGAAAAAGGTTGAATACTACGACAACACCTCCGATCCAAGGTTTTCGGGTAAAAGATATGTCATAAATTTCATCATGCAGAAATATGAATGGGGAGGTTATACTAAAATGGATGCCGCGCAAAGCTTTAGGGTGACAAAGACCGATGCTTCCGTCTATTCCAAGATGAAGTATAAGAGCATGAGTTATGACATTTATGCCGGAGAACGATACAATGCAATCAGAAATGCCGGCGATGAAAGCGTTGAGGATATGCGGTTTCCCAATCTTCTTGGCAATGGGCCGGCTAATGTGATCAGGTCCAATTTCAGTAAACCCGAAAACAGTCATACCAATACTAATGACATTTCATTCCGAGCCATATATGATAGCGATAAAATTCAACTTAACAATCGCATAGGCTTCAGCTATGCATCGTCGCCTGAAACTGAAACGACCAACAATCTCTTATATGGCAATGATTGGTCGGGAAGTGAAACGACGCGTTCGATATCCTCAAGAAGCGACATGAGTGCCCGATATAGAGGTCAGCATCTGTTTATGCTACCGGAAAACCTGACGCTTAACATCGGGATGAGCTTTGAATACGGTAACAATAAGGTAAACTCATTGTATTGTGGCTACGAGGGAACATCGATCACAAATAACGCTTATGAAAAATCTTATTCCGGAACAGTAAATCCCAATCTATATTGGTTGATTGACGATTGTCACACTCTCCGAGCCTATGCGGTGGGAGCATGGCGTGACAGCAAAATAGATTATCAAGGCAATTCGTCGTCACGCCAGTCCTATAAGATTGACGGGTATCAAGCGGGGGCCTCTTATGATTTTGCCACAGACTGCTGGAGCACTCACCTTAATCTTGGTTGGACATGGCAGAAAAATTCCATAAGCAATTATAAGTTCAACACATCCTATTCGAGAATAAATGCCGAGGTTACTTATTCCCCGACACAAAATTCCCAACTACTTGCATCCTATGAATACTACGAAACAATGCCCACTGCGTCATCGACCGGCCCGGTTGTCCTTCAACAGGATGAGTTGATGTACTATTCGGGTAATCCTAAACTGAAAAATTCGCCTTCACATGAGGTGGGGCTGCAGGCGGTTTGGCTTCCGTCCAATAAATGGCAGCTGGCGTTCAGCGGATTCCATTACGACATTACCGATAGGCGTGTTTCCGATTATCTACCCGAAGGTCCCGATGGGAAGATGCTCCGTTTTTACACTAACAATGGCAATTATATGAGTACTATGATTGGTATTAATGCCACGGCAAAGCTCCTTGGCGGCAAACTGACGGCAAGAATAAATCCCCAATTATGGCTGCGAAGAACAACCGGAGTTTTTGTGATGACACGTAACGAGCTGACATGTACGGCTCAACTCACCTATTTTTTCGGTAATTTTTATGCCACAGGTTGGTATATGACCCCAAGTCACTATCCCGACGAGAACAGCGGTATAGAGAGCAAAACATCATCGCAGTATCAGCTGCAACTCGGGTGGGGAAGTGGAGCATGGAATTTAAGAGTTTCGGCTTCAAACTTTCTGCGGTCGGATTGGCGCGCCAATCGAGAAATACTCCGTTCGGAATATTACGACATGTCACGAAGGGTATACTCGCCTTCGCAACACATGGGATTCGCTTTGACCGCCACATATACTTTCGGCTATGGAAAAAGGGTGGAGCGTGACAATGAGCTGAAACATGAGTCATCGGCATCTTCCTCTTCCTCTTCCTCTTCCTCTTCCGCCATCTTAAAGTAACTATTTGTTTTATTAAGCATAATTTTGTATTTTTGGAAAAGTAATAAACCTCTAAATATATTTTTTAGATTATGTCATTGTGGATTGTTTATCTTATCGCAGCGGCTGTGCTTATGATCATAGAGTTGCTAACCGGCTTTGTTGCAACGTTCTGTGTAGCTATAGGATGTGTGATTGCTGCCGTGTTGGATTTTATGGGATTGAGCATTGAAGCGCAACTTATAGGTCTGGCTGTAGGTGTAATAGTGGCATTCATCCTTTTTGCGCCGTTGATCAATCACCTTAGGAAAAAGCATAACGTTCACCGTGAGGAGTACAATAGCAACATGAACGCACTCATTGGCAGGGAAGTGTTTGTGACGCAATCGATTCCCGACGGTGGCGGAGTGGGGCGCGTAACCGTCGACGGTGACAGCTGGCAGGCCGTAAGCAATTCGGGAGATGCCATTGAATCGGGTGTGCGCGTGCGTGTCACCGGCTACGACAGTATAATACTTACCGTCAAGCCTGTAATTTAAGTCGTAAATAATTAACCAATTAATACTCTAAGCAATGGGAACTTATATTTTTCTGGGACTTGTTGTGCTGATAGTGATAATTGTCGTATCGGCCGGCGTAAAGATTGTCCCGCAATCCGAAACTCGCGTAGTGGAGCGTCTTGGTCGTTTTCACAGCGTACTTAGTCCGGGACTCAATATCATTTGGCCTTTTATCGACAAGCCGAAAGTAGTGTACACACGCCGGGTGGAATCGACTATCAACGGTCAGAACATCGTGCGCATAACTTCATCGACCGCCATCGACCTTCGTGAGCAGGTATATGATTTTCCTTCACAGCAGGTGATCACCAAGGATAATGTGACTACCGAAATCAATGCGTTGCTTTACTTCCAGATTGTAGATGCCAAGAAGGCCGTATATGAAATCGACAATCTGCCCAACGCACTTGAAAAGTTGACACAGACATCGCTGCGTAACGTAATCGGCGAGCTTGAACTTGACCAGACACTTACATCGCGCGACACCATAAACTCGCGTCTTCAGGTAATTCTCGATGATGTCACCAACAAGTGGGGTGTCAAGGTCAACCGCGTCGAGCTGCAGGACATAACGCCTCCCCGCAGTGTGCGTGAGGCTATGGAGAAGCAGATGCAGGCCGAGCGAAATCGTCGTGCCGAAATCTTGAACGCCGAAGGACAGAAGACCTCGGTTATCCTGCTTTCGGAAGGTGACAAGCAGTCGCAGATTAATCAGGCTACAGCCGTTAAGGAGGCCGAGATTCTGCGTGCCGAAGGTGAAGCCCGTGCAAAGGTGTTGACCGCTCAGGCCGAAGCTGAAGCGATCATGCGTGTTGCCGAGGCGATAAAGTCGTCCAACACCGATCCGGCAACCTATATGCTCGCAATGAAGTATATCGATACATTGCGTGAGATGACCACTGGAAAGGACAACAAGACTGTCTACATCCCTTATGAAGCATCGAGCGTGCTGAGCTCAATAGGAGCGATAAAGGATATATTCAATAAGTAACGATTCAGATTATACAAATAGAAAAATACCTCCGCCGAATCATCGGCGGAGGTATTTTATTATAAAGGTGATTGGTTATCAGATTATGCCTTGACCCATCATTGCATTGGCAACCTTCATGAATCCGGCGATGTTGGCGCCCTTCATGTAGTTGATGTAGCCGTCGGGCTGTGTACCGTACTTCACACACTGCTCGTGGATGTCGTCCATGATTCCGTGGAGTTTCTGGTCAACCTCTTCGGCGCTCCAAGTCAGGTGCATTGCATTCTGGCTCATTTCAAGACCCGAAGTTGCAACTCCGCCGGCATTTACAGCCTTGCCGGGAGCATAGATTGTGCGGGTTTCGATAAAGTGGTCGATGGCTTCGGGTGTACAACCCATGTTTGAAACCTCGGCAACGAGTTCTACGTTATTGTCGACAAGCTGCTTTGCATCGTCGCCGTTAAGCTCGTTCTGGGTAGCGCAGGGAAGAGCGATGTCAACCTTCTGTTCCCAAGGCTTGCGGCCAGGGAAGAATGTTGCATTGGGATATTTCTCAACATAGGGTTCTACTACATCGTTGCCCGATGCACGCAATTCAAGCATATATTCAATCTTGTCGCCTGAAATTCCGTCGGGATCATATACGTAACCGTCGGGACCCGATATTGTCACAACCTTTGCGCCGAGTTCGGTAGCCTTGAGAGCTGCACCCCAGGCAACGTTTCCGAATCCTGAGATAGCGACTTTCTTGTCCTTGATGGTTTCGCCTTTGCGGGCAAGCATGTCGTTTACGAAATATATAGCGCCAAAACCGGTAGCTTCGGGACGAATGCGTGAGCCTCCGAAATCAAGACCCTTTCCGGTGAATGTTCCTGTACATTCATTGATGAGCTTCTTGTACATACCGTACATATAGCCTACCTCACGGCCGCCTACACCTATGTCGCCGGCGGGAACATCACGGTCGGGACCGAGATTCTTCCATAATCCGAGCATGAATGCCTGGCAGAAACGCATGATTTCGCGATCGCTCTTGCCACGGGGCGAGAAATCGGAACCGCCTTTGCCGCCACCCATCGGAAGAGTGGTGAGTGCATTCTTGAATGTTTGCTCAAATCCGAGGAACTTAAGGATTGAAAGGTTGACTGATGCATGGAAGCGTATGCCTCCCTTGTACGGGCCTATGGCGTTGTTGAACTGTACGCGGTAACCGATGTTGGTTTGAACTTCGCCCTTATCGTCGATCCATGTTACACGGAATGTCACGATCTTGTCGGGTTCAACCATACGCTCGATTATGCGAGCCTTCTCAAACTCGGGATGCTGATTGTAGACATCAGCTACCGATAATAACACTTCTTTAACTGCCTGAAGATATTCCTTTTCTCCGGGGTGTTTTGCCTCAAGGGCATTCATGATATTGTTAATATCCATACTTTAAAAGTATTAAATAGTAATTGTGTATCGCAAATGTAAGCAATAAATTTTGAATAAAACACTATTTTTTAATGAAAAATTTCATGTTCTTTAATTAAATTGTTTATGTAAAGTAAAAGGGCTTCATTTCATTGAAATATTAATGTATTTATGCTGTTTGGTTGCAATTTGACAGTGCAGTGCCACAGCGGCTTATGTGCACACCTATATTCGCTGACAATATGCCAATTCATGCGTCGTGATATTGTCAACATGAAATATATTTGGCACTAAATTGTGCAACTGTTTTGTCATTTGCAAAAAGTGTAGTACATTTGTTTATCTTTTAACATTAAATACAATTATAATTATGGTAATACAACGTTGGCAAACGGTGTTTCTTTTCATTGCGGCAGTGGCAATGGGAATATTTTTCTTCCTTCCCGTGAGCTGCATGATGGGTTATATCACATCAATCCTTAATGCACTCGTTACAGTGCTGCTGTTGGTTGACATTTTTATGTACAGGAACTTGAAATTGCAGAAACGCGTAGCATTGATATGCATCTGCTTCTGTTTTGTTTCGGCTGCTATCACGGCTTATCTCAGTTCAGTTCTTGACATTGCCACCAATTGGGAAGTGCAGCTTGTGTGTCCGGTTGTCGCAATAATATTCACATACTTCGCTTATGCTCGAATGAAGGCTGACGAAAAGCTCCTTAGAAGCTACGATCGCATACGCTGACAACACTGAATTTATCATCCATAACCACAATCCCCGATTCCCTATTTATTAAATAGGAGTCGGGGTTAATTTTTGTAATCACATATCGGGATTGTGTTAAATTGTTGTTAATCAATAAAATTATAGATAAACTTTTAATCGGGGATATTGTCTATAAAGTATCTGAATTAAAAACAACAACAAATTATGAAAAAGAAAATTCTAAGTCTTGCTGTAATAGCAATGTCAATGTTCTCGATTAACGCAGTGGCTCAAAATCCGACAACAAATAATGCTCCCGCCAAAGAGTGTAAAAAAGAGTGCAAAGCATCTCAGTGCAACGACCAAAAGTGCGACAAGCAGTGTCCTACACTTTTCTCAGGCATGAATCTTACCGCCGATCAGCAGGCCCAGTTGAAGGCTTTGCAGGAGAAGCGAGCAACCAAGATGCGTCAGCGTGCTGAAAGCGCAAAGGCTCAGAAAAAGAGCGACCGCAGGCAGAATGACTCATTGAGAATGGCCGACCGCAAGAACTATCTTGAGGAAGTAAAGGCTATCGTAGGCCCCGACCAGTATGTGATATTCCTTGAGAACATCGTGTTGAACAATCCTCAAGGCAAAGGCCACTCGGTTATGCCCGGTAAGATGGGACGACATGGCGACAAGGCAATGCGTCACGGTGACCGAATGAAGAAGGATGGCCGCCATCAGCATCGTGGTGACGGACAGCGCCCACAGCAAGCTCCGACAAACAAATAATTACACAATATTCTAATTAGGGGTACGCCCGAAGAGCTATGAAGCTTTTCGGGCGTACTGTTATTAAATAGATAATGTATTAATATAAAACCTAAGCGGATGAAATTGACGATTTCCTGCCGTCAGTTTCATCCGCGTTATTCAGTGATTTAATAGGGACATCCGCATCCATCCCAAAGGATGACCCCTTTGATTTGCTAAATCTCTGATTTTATCTTGTCGGTCCACTCCTTTATGCGTTCATCGCTGAGTTCGGGGTGATTTACTTCGTCAAGAAGCAAACCTACGTAAACTCCGTCGATAAATGCGGGTGACTCGTCAAATGTGTAGACGCTTGCATCAAATGGAGCGATGAATTTGGCGCCGGTACCTTGGAGGCGTTTGTAGATTTCACCTACAGCACCGCAGAATGTGTCGCTCATCGATTCATCACCGCAACCGAATATTGCAATCTCTTTACCCTTAAGGTCGAGAGCTTCAAGGCCGTCGATGAAGTCATACCAATCATCCTGAAGATCGCCGGCACCCCAGGTCGAGGAACCGAGAACAAGTACGTCATATTGTGCCACATCCGAGGGCGATGACTTTGCAACATCATGTATATCAACATCGGCAACGCCGAGATCTTTTGCTATGAGTTGTGCTACATCGGCAGTAACTCCGGTCGAAGAACCATAAAATATTCCAATTTTTTTCATAGTTATCTAATATTAAAATTATCAACACTATAACATTATATCCTATGATAATGTTCAATGTGTCTTATGCTGTCAGAAAGTAAAATGCATCGCTATTCTCAAGCCTGAGTTGGGCGCTCCGGGAGTGTTGCGATAGGATAGACGCCACACATAGTCGACTCGCAGGACACTGAAAATGTTGTCGAGTCCCGCGCTTATTTCCATGTAGGGGCGTCCCGACATACGGGTAACCGTTATGTCCTCAGGGAAGCGAAACAGTTCAGGGTTGTAGGTCGGGTCGTTCTTTTTGCTGAGATGTCCCCAAAGGCTTTTAAACGACACCACCTCCCTTAGTTTCGATTTCTTCAGTAACGGCAGGCGTGTAAATAGAGCGCCGTTGGCCCAGTAGGTAATGTCGATCAGGCCGTAGGTGTCGTTGATGAATTCCAGTGGATTCATCAATGCGAAGCTTTCGGGCTGAATCGTGTAGGAGAGATTGGCATTGGGCAGCAACAGGTTCAGATAAGGTGCCGCTTCCCACACATGACCGCCCTTTGCCACGGCGTCGATGTAGCCGAATGCCGATAGCCAGATGCGTTTTTGCAATCGCAGCTCGGTGCGGTTGATGGGGAACATGCTTCCCATGAACCCGCGTGGCGCATAGGTGTGGGTAAGCTCTATTACCGGCGCATCAAGGTTGATGGGATAGCGGTTGGTCCTTCCCTGGTAGAACTTTTCGCCGGGTGCATATCGCAGCTTTATGTTGAACGCCGCTTCATTGTAGTGGCCGTAGTGCTTGCCTGCGCTGTCGATAAAGGGTATCCACTTGGTGGCCTCTTGGCGCTCGTAGGCAAATCCTGCCACGAGGGAGAATCCGTTACGTAATTCAAGCGTATAATCCAGCGCGGTGAGCCGCCTGTAGGTTACGCGTGTATCCTCCATGCGCTTGAATGAAAGAAACAGGTTGTCCTGATTGGTAAACAGATATTTTTGTCCCAGCTGGTCAAGCTCGTAGGACTGGGTGAATCGCAATGACTTTACGGGAAATTCGCGTGAATGATATTCTTTATCGATGAACGAGTATTCAAGTTCGGCTTTGTATTTCCATTTATGGTCGCGAAGACCATAGGCTACATATCCGCGGCCAAACCACCGCTTCGACAGATTGGCCGTTGTCATTCCTCCGGTTCGCAGGCGCACTCCCTCGGCTGTGTTGTAGGAGATGCTCGTGTTTACAGGACCGTAGTCAAACTTGCTGTTCTTGCCCGTAGGTGCATAGCCTGAAACGAGCAGCTTCAATGTCTTCTCGGTCCAGTAATACAAGGGGACGCTGCGTAAACGCTCAACAAGCGATTTCACGCTTCCTTCACCCACCTCGAGCGGTACAAGTCGGTTCTTTTCCCAAAAATCGTCGTCGCGCTTAAATGCGGAGGCATCGACAACTTCGTGCTCGGCGTGGTTGAACACATCATCGACACCGACCGGCGGCCTGTCGAAGCTGAAATTATTGTAAACCGTGTTGCGGCGCGTATAGAAGCTCGGGGTGCCCGGCATGACGCGAAATTCGACAATCATGTCGTCCTTTGTCTTAAGACGGGAGCCGTCGGGAGCCTTTTCGTAGGTTTGCGACACCGACATTGCATCCACGAAGTTTACATTTATGGAGTGGGGCAGATGCAGGTCGATTTTCTTAATGAACATTGTCGAGTCGTTTTTGGAAACATATAGTTTCCCGAGAAACCCGAATGTTTGTGGTGTGTGAGGCACGAAACTAAGCACTATGCATGAGTCGCCTTCAACTACTGTAGTGTCGGAAAGATAGTACTTGTAAAAGTCGGTTGCTATCCGTGACAACGGACTCACAAATCTGTTTTGCAGCAATGTCACATCGTTTCCGTCATAAATGTCAATCTCCCGGAACACATCTTCCATGAATCGGCGCATACTTTCTTGGTCGGCCATCTGGTCGACTCCCTCGCGCTTTATGCCTTTCACATACTCACGTTCGCTTTCGGGCGACTTGCGATAGTGGACCGATGACGACTTTTCCTGTACTGCGACATTGAGTATCGGCTTGCCCGACACTTCCGATATGTCGATATGATCCTTCAGAAAATCAAATTTGCGTTCTATCCATGAATCATCCGATGGGTTGAAGTCATTGAGCGCTATTGTCATGCGCTCATACTTGTCGTAGTTGAAGTAGTCGTTGCGATAGGGATCGTTTATGTCACGCGTGGCGCGTATTCGTTCAAGAAACTCAACTGCGGGATTGTTTTTCTTGCTGTATTTCTCCTTTGTGGGCTTGACTATTATTTCATTAAGCTGCACTCCGTCGGGCGACAGATCTATTATGAGATTGCGTATCTGTGATGACTTCAGCTCCACTGTTTTGGTGGTATAGCCCATAACCGACACCCTTAATCCGGTCGCTTTTCGAGGTGACGACAATCTAAATGTACCGTTCTCTTCCGAGAGCACTCCGTTGTTGGTGCCTTCAAGAAACAGTGCTACATAAGGAATCGGCTCATGAGTGATGGAATCTCTTACGACACCGCGCAACTGTGTCGTTTGTGCATTGATCGACACCCCGCAGGCAAATGCCGTAAATAATATCAAGTGTGTTATAATGTACCTAAAACCCGTTTTCAAATCAATATCTATTCAAAACAAATGCATAACTTTGTAATGTATTCCTCGTGTGGTTTCGTCATACTACATTCCGATGCCACTGAAAGGGTTGCAAAGTTACGAATTTTTTCCGTCATATAGAAATGTCCAAAGAAATAGAGCGAAAGTTCCTCGTTGTAAACCAAAGTTATAAATCGATTGCGACATCCTGCGACCACATAGTCCAGGGCTATTTGTCGCGCAATGTCGACGCCACGGTAAGGGTGCGCCTACGCAATGATAAGTCGTTTTTGACGGTCAAGGGTCGCAATCACGGCATAGAAAGGGATGAGTGGGAGTATGCGATTCCGTTGGACGATGCACGGAGTATGCTGCAACGGCTTGTCGACGGACCGGTCATCGACAAGCAGCGTTACATCGTGCCATATAGCGGGAAAGTGTGGGAAGTCGATGAGTTTTCGTCGCCCGATGCCGGGCTGGTTGTTGCTGAAGTTGAATTGTCGAGTGTTGATGAAGAGTTTGATATACCTCCATTTATCGGCGAGGAGGTGACGGGTGATCCCCGTTACTATAACTCAATGCTCGGAGTCAAGAAATAGGGAGCAGGTGCTGTCAGCGCACGTTAAGTATTTTGTGTAGTTGCAGCGACAGCCGCCATTGCGGATGTGACAGACAATAGTCCAATGCCTCCGATGTTATGCGGCGGTTTTGTTCGTCATCGCCAGTGTCACACGGCTGCAGTACACGATGTGACGCTTTGATGTGATTGTAGCGCGACGGATCGTTGTCGCCGCGATACACGATTTTCAGCTCGTCGCAATGTTCAATTACCGTTTGTGCATTGTCACAGAAATCATCTTTGGGCGACAATGTCACGTGGTCGATGCCGGCGGGCAGCGGGTGAGTGCCGTTGGTTTCAATTGCGATAGTCTTGCCTGCGTTATGGAGCGCCTCCACGATAGCGTCGTCGATGAACAGCGAAGGCTCTCCGCCTGTCAATACGACGAGCGAAGCATTGTAGCGTGACACTTCGTGCATTATATCGTCGAGCGACATTGGGTTTCCCGTTTGATGTGATGTGTCGCAAAAAGGGCATTTCAGGTTGCAACCGCTGAATCGCAGGAATATTGCCGGAACTCCGGCATTGACGCCTTCGCCCTGAATGCTGTAGAATATCTCGTTAATCAGATACATGCGTCGGTGGCGTTGTCGTCAATGTATATCGCTTCGTTACCCTCCGATTCCTGGACGCGGGCTTTGTAACATTCGGGTATGCGGTCCACGATCCATCGTGCGATGTTCTCGGCCGTGGGGTTGAACGGAAGCAATTCATTCAGGTTGCCGTGGTCAAGATAACCGTGAATAAGCTCCTTTATATGCGAAAAGTCACACACCATTCCGTCGGCGTTCAATTCACGGGCACGGCAATATACGGTTATGACCCAATTGTGGCCGTGAAGCCGGCTGCACTTGCTCGGATAACTTAATTCCAGTCTATGCGAAGCCGATATCTCGATTCGTTTGGTTACATAGTACATGGCGCGTGACGGTGTTAATTTCGCAATGTGAGTTTCACTACATTCTCGACATGGGCCGTGTGGGGGAACATATCCACCGGCTGTATGGCTTCGATTCGATATTCCGAGTCGAGCAGTGCAAGGTCACGTGCCTGAGTGGCCGGGTTGCAGCTTACGTAGACGATGCGATGTGGACGGGCATTCAGAATCACCTTCACGACATCCTCGTGCATGCCTGCTCGCGGGGATCGACTATCATGACATCGGGATGTCCGTGCTGCTCGATGAATGAGTCGGTGAGCACATCCTTCATGTCGCCGGCAAAGAAGAGGGTGTTGTCGATTCCGTTTACCTCCGAATTGATTTTCGCATCTTCGATGGCTTCGGGCACATACTCGATGCCTATGACTTTAGCCGCGTTACGTGACACGAAATTTGCAATGGTTCCTGTACCGGTGTACAGGTCGTAGACCAGTTCCTTTCCCGTTAGTTGTGCGAAGTCACGCGCAACCTTGTAAAGCTTGTAGGCTTGAAGGGAATTGGTTTGATAAAATGATTTCGGGCCCACTCTGAATTTCAGACCTTCCATCTCTTCCTCGATATAAGGCATTCCGCTGTAGAGTATTACATCCTGGTCGCCTATGGTGTCGTTGACCTTGGTGTTGACTACATACATCAGCGAGGTGACTTCGGGGAATGCCTCCTTGATGGCTGACATGAGCATATTGATGCGCTCGGCGTCGTTTTCGCCGAATACCATCACCGCCATCACTTGACCGGTTGATGCTATTCTTATCATGAGCGTACGCAACAATCCGCACTGCGCTCTGAGGTCATAGAATGTGTAGCCGTGTTCCTTGCCGAAATTCTTCACGAAAAGACGCAGCCTGTTTCCGAGATCGTCCTGAAGGTGGCACTTGTTGATGTCGAGCACCTTGTCAAAGGCTCCGGGTATGTGGAATCCGGCGGCATCGCGGTCGGGAAATTCTTTGCCCGAAGCAAGCTGCTCAAATGTGAGCCACTTCTTATTGGAAAATGTGTACTCCATCTTGTTGCGATATTCCCAGATGTTGTCCGAGCCTATTATCGGAGTTATCTCGGGAGCTTCCACCTTGGCTATCCTTTCGATAGCATCCTTGACCTGCTTCTGCTTGCATTTCAGCTGAAAAGAGTAGGGAAGGTGCTGCCAGCGGCAACCTCCGCACAGCGTGAAATGCTCGCATCGAGGCTCTATTCTCACCTCGCCGGGGGTGTGCATCTTTGTGATGTGACCTTCGGCGTAGCTTTTCTTCTTTTTGTCTATCTTGACATCAACTATGTCGCCGGGGGCACCGTAGGGAATGAATACCACCATTTGGTCGACACGAGCTATCGAGTTGCCTTCAGCTGCAACATCTTCTATGGTTATCTGCTCCAATACCGGGAGCTCTTTGCGTTTCCGTGACAATTTCAGTCGGTTTTAATGATTATCGGCGACAAAATTACTAATAATAAGTTAGAATCAGAAATCATTGATTGCACAAACTGAATATCATCGACAGTATTGGCCGATTTCGTATGTTAAATACTATTTTAACAATGCACAACAAGCAAATTGCCGTTAAAAATAGCCCTATTGTCGTATTTTTTCGTCGAAAGTGTTTCGTTTTCTCATTATATTATCCTAAATTTGCAACATAACTAATGCCGATTAGACTATAACCAAAAAATAAAATAAGTTTAATTTTAACATCAATTAAATCCAATGAAAAGAGTTTACACATTCGGTGACGGTAAAGCCGAAGGTAATGCCGAGATGAGAAATCTTCTGGGTGGTAAAGGCGCTAACCTCGCTGAAATGAACCTCTTGGGAATGCCGGTTCCTCCGGGATTCACCATCACGACAGAAGTATGTAACCAATACACTCAGGATGGCCGTGACGCAGTCGTTCGTTTGATTCAAAAGGATGTGGAAGCAGCAATTGCCCACGTTGAATCACTTACAGGAAAGAAATTCGATGATCCCGCCAATCCCCTGCTCGTATCAGTTCGCTCGGGTGCTCGTGCATCAATGCCCGGTATGATGGACACCGTCCTCAATCTTGGTATGAACGACGCTACTGTAGCTTCACTTGCTGAAAAGAGCGGTAACCCCCGTTTTGCATGGGACAGCTATCGTCGCTTTGTCCAGATGTATGGTGACGTAGTTCTTGGCATGAAGCCCAAGAGCAAGGCCGACATCGATCCGTTTGAGGAAATCATGGAAAAAGTTAAGGAGCAGAAGGGCGTTAAGCTTGACACCGAGCTTGATGTTGACGACCTCAAGAACCTTGTAAAGCTGTTTAAGGTTGCTGTTAAGGACTTCACCGGAAAGGACTTCCCCGACAGCGCATGGGAACAGCTTTGGGGTGGTATCTGCGCCGTATTCGACAGCTGGATGAACGAGCGCGCCATCCTTTATCGCCGCATGAACCAGATTCCCGAAGAGTGGGGTACTGCAGTAAATGTACAGGCAATGGTTTACGGTAACATGGGTAACAATTCGGCTACCGGTGTTGCTTTCAGCCGTGACGCCGCAACCGGTGAAAATATGTTCAACGGTGAATACCTTATCAATGCTCAGGGCGAGGATGTCGTTGCCGGTATCCGCACACCGCAGCAGATTACTGTAGAGGGTTCACGCCGCTGGGCCGCTCTTCAGGGTATTTCGGAAGACGACCGCAAGAACAAGTATCCTTCACTTGAGGAGTCTATGCCTGACTGCGCCGCCGAGCTTATAGCTATCGCAAACCGTCTTGAGGACTACTACAAGGATATGCAGGACATGGAGTTCACCATTCAGGATGGTAAGCTCTGGATGCTCCAGACCCGTAACGGTAAGCGCACAGGTGCTGCTATGGTTAAAATAGCTATGGATCTCCTTCGTGCCGGTCAGATTGACGAAAAGACCACTCTCATGCGCATGGAACCCCAGAAACTTGACGAACTTCTCCACCCGGTATTCGACAAGGCTGCCCTCAAGCGTGCCAAGGTTGTTGCCAAGGGTCTTCCCGCATCACCCGGTGCTGCTGCAGGTCAGGTCGTATTCTCGGCTGAGGATGCTGAAGCTTGGGCTGAAAAGAAGAAGAAAGTCGTTCTCGTACGTATCGAAACCTCTCCCGAGGACCTTCGCGGTATGGCTGTAGCACAAGGTATCCTCACAATGCGTGGTGGTATGACCTCTCACGCTGCTGTGGTTGCCCGTGGTATGGGTAAGTGCTGTGTATCAGGTGCCGGCGAAATTAAGGTTGACTACAAGGCCAAGACTGTTGAAATGGGCGGTAAAGTTTACAATGAAGGCGACTGGATTTCATTGAACGGTTCTACCGGTGAAGTTTATGACGGTCAGGTTCCCACTACCGAGCCCGAACTCGGAGGCGACTTTGGCGCAATCATGAACCTCGCTGCAAAATACACCAAGACTCTCGTGCGCACCAACGCCGACACTCCCCGCGATGCAAAGCAGGCTCGCAACTTCGGCGCTCAGGGTATCGGCCTCTGCCGCACCGAGCACATGTTCTTTGAAGGCGACCGCATCAAGGCTGTTCGCGAGATGATTCTTTCTAATGATGTCGATGGCCGTCGCAACGCTCTTAAGAAGCTTCTTCCCATGCAGCGTGGTGACTTTGAAGGCATCTTCGAGGCTATGGACGGCTACGGAGTTACCATCCGTCTTCTCGATCCCCCGTTGCACGAGTTCGTACCTCACCAGACTGCCACTCAGAAAGAGCTCGCTCAGGAAATGGGCTTGACTCTTGAGGAAGTTAAGGCTAAGGTTGACAGCCTTGAGGAATTCAACCCGATGCTCGGTCACCGTGGTTGCCGTCTTGGTATCACCTATCCCGAAATTACCGAAATGCAGACCCGCGCCATCATCGAGGCTGCTCTCAACATGAAGGCTCGCGGTATCGATGTACATCCTGAAATCATGATTCCTCTTGTTGGTACATTGAAGGAAATCCAGAACCAGGCCGATGTAATCAACATCACTGCTGCAAAGGTATTTGAGGAAAGAGGCGAATCAGTTCCCTACAAGGTAGGTACAATGATTGAGGTGCCCCGCGCTGCCTTGACTGCCGACCAGATTGCAACTGTTGCCGACTTCTTCTCATTCGGAACCAACGACTTGACTCAGATGACCTTCGGTTACTCTCGTGACGACGCTCCCAAGTTCCTCAAGTTCTACAAGGAGCACGGCATCATCAAGACCGATCCCTTTGAGGTACTCGACCAGGAAGGTGTTGGCCAGCTCGTACGCATGGGCGTTGAGAAGGGTCGCGCCACCAAGCCCGAACTCAAGGTTGGTATCTGCGGCGAGCACGGAGGTGAACCCTCATCAGTTAAGTTCTGTGCTAAACTTGGCATGAACTACGTGAGCTGCTCACCCTACCGCGTTCCTATCGCTCGTGTAGCTGCGGCGCAGGCTGCAATTGAGGGATAATCGGAATATTCTGACAATCAGATAGATAGGCGATAAGCCCTTGATGAAAAAGGGGTTATCGCCTATTTTTTACGTACATAACGACACATCCCATGTGCAGTATGAACGGAAAAACTTAGAAAATACTAAGAAAATTTAGGACCCCTACTTAGAAAGAAACTTAGAAAAGAAAATTTTTGTAAATCAAATAATTAGATTATGGCAACACTTAGATTGGTTGTACAAAAGAAGAGAAAGGACGGTTATTGGCCTGTCTACATCAGGGTCGTGCATAGGGGAAAGCCGAGTTTCATGCCCACGGGAAAGGTTGTTAACGACAAGGGGCTTACTAAATCGAGGGAAATCAAGGATACTTTCGTCCTGTCGCTTTTGATGCCTCGGATTGTGGAATACACGGAAGCCTTGAACAGGGTTGATGTGACGAACTGGACGGTGCAGGAGGTGGTGAACTTCCTGAAGACGGGTACGGAGGATATCAGCTTTTCGGAGTATGCGCGAAGGCACGCTGACAGGATGGTTGACGAGGGGCATGTGCGAAACGCGAGAAATTACGTGCTTGCACTTCAACACTTGGAGCGGTTCTTGGGAACGACGGATGTGAAGTTCAGCGCGCTGACATCGGCGACGATCGAGAAGTGGATACGCTCACTGTCGACGACGAGCCGAGCTAAGGAGATGTACCCGGTGTGCTTGCGGCAGGTGTTCCGCGCGGCGCTGTTGGATTACAACGACTATGACAAGGGGGTGATGAGGATTAAGACTAATCCGTGGATGAGGATTAGAATACCTCGGGCTGACAGGCCGGAGAAGCTTGCGATCACTCCTGAGGAGGCGAGGGCTTTTTTTGCCGCTCCGCTACCACAGACGAAGGTTGTCGCTCCGCTTAGCGAGGTGGGCCGTGACACGGCTATGTTTGTGTTGTGCCTGGCGGGCATCAATACGGTTGACTTGTACAACATGCGCAAGGTGGATTACCATGAGGGAATCTTGCACTACAAGCGGTCGAAGACACGAGGGAGTCGCTCGGACGAGGCGTACATCGAGATGAGGGTGCCGCCTATCTTGCAGCCGCTGATGGAGAAGTATGCCACGGGGGATGACGACGACAGGTTGTTTTCGTTTCACAACCGGTTCTCGACTTCGGACAGCTTTGGCAGCGGTGCGAACACGGGTATTAAGCAGATTTGTGAGAGCATGGGCATAACGGGTGACAGCCGGTATTGCGTGTATACGTTCAGGCACACTTGGGGGACAGTGGCGCAGAATGACTGCGGGGCTACGATTGCCGAGGTTGCCTTTGCGATGAACCACAGTGACGGGCATAATGTGACGCGTGGCTATATCAGGCCAGACTTTTCGCCGGCGTGGGAGCTTAACGAAAAGGTGGTTGAGTTTATATTTTTCACCAATAATCCGAGCAGCCGTCATCGTGAGGATGAGGGGGCGGGGATATTCCGCTTTTCGCCCAAGCAGATGATACATGCGGGCATTTATTTTAAGGGCGAGCTGCTGGGCGAGATTCGGGACATTGGCTACGGCAACGTGGACGAGGTGATAGGCAAGCTGCTTGCTTTTGTTCCTGACCGGATACCGAACCGGTCGAACGTGCAGATAAAGATCGAGATCGTGGATAAGGGACAGGTTGCGTTTTTTGAACGGATGAAGGGTGTGAGCTTTTGATAATTTCGCGCGCCCCCCCTTTTTCCCTTTTGAATTTTTTTAGACCGATAGAGCTCTTTAGTGCGCACTGTCGTTTTTTTTATTGAAAAAAATTTTAAAAAAAATATTTTTATTGTCGGCGTCGTCGTCGTTTTTTTCTTTTCTTTCTTCTTGTCTTCTTCTTTATTTTCTTTTATATATATTATTCTTATTAATATTATATTTTATAAATAGGTGTACTGAAATTTTTGACAAAAATCATTATTGCGAGTTTCTTCGGAGAAAACCCCAGTTTCTTCGGAGAAAACCCCAGTTTCTTCTGAGAAAACCCCAGTTTCTTCGGAGGAAACCCCAGTTTCTTCTGAGAAAACCCTATTAATGACAATCCGCATTTATTGCCATTTTTGCGTAATTAACGGCGATAAATGCGGAGGAAATAATTGCGAAAAAAGTAGATGAAGTAGATGAAGGGGGCTTTATTCCGGTTTTTTTAGCTCAACATTGATTTTGTTGCCGCAGTATGGGCAAATGACAAAATTGCCCCCTCCCACCAAAACAGACAGTGACACTCCTATTATCGACGCTATTTCTTGAAGCTTATCAATGGTTGGATTTCCATTTATGAGCTGAGATAGTGCTGATTGAGATATTCCTTTCTCTCCTTTTTTGTTTGTCATTTGTTCAGCGACTTGGCTGATCGTCCATCCGCGTTCTTGAATTATCTTTTTTATGTCCATAATATAAGTTTTATCGAATACCGCAAAGGTAGTAAAAACTTTCCAATATTCAAGTATAAATAAGATATAACTTAAAAATTTTACAACTATATTAGTTTTAGCGAATATTAAACATAGTGTTAAATATTAGTTAAATCTTATAACGTGTATTGCGATATAAGTTTTATCTTATATCTTTGCATCATAAAATTAACCAACAACAAAAAAATAACCGTTATGAGAACTAAGACAACCATCTACGACTTTGACTTCACATTTGCAGGACATGGCCGCTATAAGGTAATTTACACTTCGCCGGCAACGGGCAAGTCGTGGACGGCCTTCACTAACGACATGCCACTCATAGATGCGACCAAAAACAGCGACAGCCCTAAGCGTTGTGACCTTGAAGAGCTGAAGCGCGTTTGCAAGCGAGGTTAGCGGTTTGGGAGCTGTCAAGGGACGGGGCGGGGTGGGGTGGTTAGGAGGCGGGGGTGTCGTCGACGAGCTGTGAGAGGCGGTCGGCGATGGACCTTGAGGTGTCGTCGACTGTCATGTCCATGTCGACTGACTTCATCTCGGGCGTGTGGAATTTAAGCAGTTTGAGCTCGGCGGTGACGCGATCGACGGGAGCCAGCTCGGCGAGGTCGAGGTCGAAGTCGGATGCGATGAAGCTGTTGCCGTGTTCGTCGGTGCGTGGACGGGCTGTGAAGTATTCGATTGAGTGGGTGCGCAGGTAGCCTTTCAGGGGATTTTTTTTGTTGGGCGTGCCAGCTACGCGGCCGCCTGTTTTTCGTCCAAGTGCCATTGTCGTATACGTGCGGTTAAAGTTAAAAGATTGATACAAAGTTAATGACTTAACTTAGCACATTGATTATAACTTTAACCGTAAACTACAATGATTGGTGCAGGAATAGGCCTCGGCTTGAAAGCTATAGGGGGCATATTTGGCGGTATTAAAGCGTCGAAGGCGATGCGACAGGTGCGCGACAGCCTTAACGAGCAGCGTCAACGCAATGCAGACTGGTACAACCGCCGGTACAACGAGGATGCGACGCAGCGTGCTGATGCACAGGCTATACTCGCGAAGACAGAGGAGTCGATAAGGAATCGTAACCGCCAGGCGGCGGGAGCACAGGCGGTGATGGGCGGCACCGAGGAGGCTGTTGCTGCGGCCAAGGAGGCCAACAACCGCGCTCTTGCGGATGCCACGACGGCGATAGCGGCCAATGCGGAACGCCGCAAGGACATGATCGAGTCGCAGTACCACGCGAAGGATGATGCGTTGCAGCAGCAGATTAACGACCTTAACATCAATAAGAGCCATGCGGTGTCGCAGGCCGTGGGCGGTGTGTCGTCGGCGGGTACAAACATTGCAGGATTGTTTTAGCCATGACGACGAGAGATAGGATTTTGGGCAACGAGGTGCAGCAGCCTGTTGCCCAGCCGACTGCCCGACAGGATGCGGGCGGCTCGACGGTTGCCGACGGGGTGCGGCGTGTTGCGGTGCCTGAAGGCGGACTGGATGTGAAGCCGAGGACGGTGTCGGTGGAGCAGGCATCCAAGCCTGATGTGTTGAAGCCCAAGGAGCAGGGGGCATCGACGGGGGTTGCCGGGGAGCCTCGGCGACTGAGTTACGTGCAGATTGGAAAAGTCGGTGCAGATTGACCCCTGTCGGCGGGAAAATGTGACCCTTTTCGTCGAAATAAGATTGACCCTCGGCGACGAAATAAAAATGACCCCTGTCGGAATACTCCGCAAGGGATTTTTTTGTAGTTTTAGAAATCCAAGTCCTGGCACGGCGGGGGTAAATCTAAAATTACAAATTTATGGTTACAAAATTAAAAAATATCCTTCGATGTTACCAGTCGGGGATGGGATTAAAGGAAATTGCCGCGGTTTTCCATATATCCCGCAACAGCACGCGCAAATATGTGCGTCTGTTTCAGTCGAGCGGCAAGTCCATGGAAAAGCTTCTTGCAATGACGGAAGAACAACTCCGGCAGGAGCTTGGGCAGGAGAAGGTGCGACACAGCAAACCTTCAGAGCGTGAGACGGAGCTTGAAGCACTTCTTCCCGAGTATGCAAAACAGCTGACACGCAAGGGTATGTCCAAGGCACGGCTGTACGAGCGGTATCATGCTGCTTATCCTGACGGCTATGGACTGACGATGTTCAAGCAGGCTCTCCGTCAGTACCTGCATCAAAGCAAGGTGGTCGGACATGTGGAGCATTATGCCGGAGACCAGATGTACATCGACTTTGCCGGAGACCGCCTTGAGGTGGTCGACTGCATGACGGGCGAGACTAAAAAAGCAGAGGTGTTCGTCGCGATACTGCCTTTCAGTCATTACACTTACTGTGAGGCCGCATGGTCCCAGCGCAAGGAAGACCTCATCAAAGGATGTGAGGGCGCCATGCAATACTTCGGCGGCGTTCCTGCCGCGATAGTGCCGGACAATCTCAAGGCGGCCGTAAGCAGAAGCGACCGCAACGAGCCGGTGATCAATGAAGTGTTCGCCGCATTTGCCGAGCATTACGGATGTGCGGTATATCCGGCACGTGTCCGGCACCCCAAGGACAAGGCCCTGGTGGAGAATGCCGTGAAACTGCTTTACAAATCCGTCTATGCCGATATCGAGGGAATGACGTTCGGCAGCCTTGACGAGCTTAACACCGCCATCCATATCTCGTTGCTCGATTTCAACGAAAAGACAATGGCCGGGCGGAACGTCTCACGAGTGCAGATGTTCAACCGTATGGAGAAAGACCAGCTGCGTCCGCTGCCCGAGCGGAGCTTCACTGTGAAGGAACGCAAGCTGATGACTGTCGGAAAGAACTGCTATGTGTCGCTTTCCAAGCATCACTACAGCGTACCCAGAGAACATGTCGGCAAACGTGTGGTCATTCTCTATGACGCCGACACCGTGGAGATATAATCTTGTGGCGGTTCACAACCGCTGCGACATCCCCTATGCCTACTCATGGAAACGGGAGCACAACCTGCCGGGCCATTACGGGGCTTACGACAAGGACCTTGAGGAACTGTTCGTACGCGCCGGACAGATCGACAACATCGTGCTCGACTATCTCCGGGAAGTAGACAGACACCTACAGTATCCGCCGAAGTCCTTCAGCTCATGCCGTGGGATAATCACCCTTGAAAAGAAGTATGGGGCCGACCGTCTCATCGCGGCCTGCGCCTGTGCCGGAATGAAGGCGGAATACGGTTACCAGGCATTGCGCCGGGTGCTCGAACTGGGTGAGGACGCAGACTTCCTGCCGGATGAAAACGGCAGCATCTCCCGGCCGCAGGACCCCGTTCCTTCTCTGATACACAAAAATATACGTGGCCGTGAATACTTCCTGGCCCGGAACTCAAACAACAATAAAAAAGACAACAATGGAAACAGACAATAAAACCGCCCCTGTATCCGCAGTACAGGACCAGAACCAGATCTCGCTCGATCTGATGAACCGAATGAAAATGCACGGCATGGCCGAAGCCTTCCGCGAAAGCATCGCCGGCACCACAGCACAGTCGATGACTCCGGACTCCTTCCTCTCGATGCTGCTCGCTCGGGAATGGGACTGGCGCGCTCAGGCCGCCATTGCACGTCTGACCCGAAATGCGTCATTCCGCTACAAGGCCTATATGGAAGAAATCGACTACACCGTCAGCCGGGGCCTCGACCGTAACCAGATGGAACGGCTCGCCACTCTCGACTTCGTGCGCCAGGGTACTAATCTCTTCATCACAGGTTCGGCAGGAACCGGCAAGAGCTTCCTGGCATGCGCTCTGGGACATGAGGCCTGCAAGCGCGGCATACGCACCCTGTACGGCAATGCCGCAAAACTTCTCGGCGCCATGAAGGTGGCAAAAGTCAGAAACTGCCTTGAAGCCGAACTCAAGAAAATCGAACGCTGTCAGCTTCTGATTCTTGACGACCTGTTCCTTGTCCCTCTTGACGCAAAGGAACGTCCCATACTGCTGGACATAATCGAAGACCGGCACGAGCGCAAATCAATAATCATCACATCCCAGTATCCGCCCTCGGCATGGTACGACATGGTGGGGGATCCGACTGTGGCTGACGCTATCCTTGACCGCATAGTCCACTCCGCCCATACCATCGAACTCTCCGGAGAAAGCATGCGAAAACTCAAGGCTAAAAAGTAAGCCGGATATAAAATCGACAATATTAAATTGACCCCCGCCGCCAGGACTTTTCAGGGGTCAATCTTATTTTGACGAGGGGGTCAATTTTTTCCCGCCGACAGGGGGCAATCTGCACCGACTTTTCCACCTCGGGCTTATCCTCCCAAACAAGACCGTATGTTTTGGTCTCGTTGAGAAGCCCAAGAAGGGCCGAGCGTTCATCGTGGGACAAGCCCTCCAAGGTCTTGATGCGGTCAATAAGTTTATGTTTATCACTCGCTTTCATGCGATTTGTCGGTTCATTAAAAGCAGAGAACCCCAGCGTAGTATCTGAAGGCCGACCAAAGCCTGTAACGACTACGAAGGGGTTCTCAAAGTTTTCTCGGCTCGCGCCTTATGTCTTTGTATTGTGTTGACTGGTCATTTCTCAGATATTCCGTTGTATAGAATGCAAAGTTAACAAATTTTCTCGAATTTGATGGCATTACACCCGAGTTTTATGCTGATGTCGAGGGCATAAGTCCGTGGACACCGCAAAATTAGCCATATCCAGTGCTAAATCTTTGCACTGAAATGTAAAATGATATTGAATACACTGTTCCAATTCAAATAGAAGTCTAGTTGCCTTTTGCTTCGATCAGGGCTTGCACTTGCCGACCGGAGGTTCGGTAAGGGTAATCCTTACTATGGTGGTGCGTGACAGGCTGCGGGCGATGGCTTCATCGAAATGAGCCATATAGTTGGGGAGGAAGCGTTCGCAGAGCAAACGCAGAGCCTGTATCTTCTCGGAGTCGTCTTCGACTATTTCGGCTTTTCCGACAGCCACAGCTGAATGAAAATATTCTGTGAAGTTATGCTTTTCTTCTTCAAATTTGGGCGTGCACTTGCTGACTGCCGACAAGCTGACTATCGGATTGGCTCTCAGACAGTCCAGCTTTTCTCCCTCTCCGGCGCAATGGAAATATAATCGGTCGGTGCCGCATCTTACAAGCGACAGAGGCAATCCGTATGGTGTTCCGTCCGGACGAGTCATGCTTACTGTGACATAGGGCGCTTTGTCGAACACTTGCAGTGCCCAGGCGGCATCGCGCTGACGCTGCACTTTTCTCATCGGTCTCATAGATCTTCTTTTTTGATTTCGGCAAAGCGGGGGAAGGTGTCGCCATCGCGAATGATGCGCTCGAAGAACATTCGCTCGGGGCGTACCCAATAGCCGTGTTTGCTGTAGAGAGCCTGATAGACGACCATGCGCTCCTGGGTTTCGGAATCCTTTGCTATATGCCATAGCCGATATTTACCGCCTTTGAAGTGGCGGAAGTAGCGTTCGCGGACGGGCGTCACTTCGGCGAGCATCTGTTTT
Organism: Muribaculum gordoncarteri; assembly: GCF_004803695.1. Classification (NCBI taxonomy): domain Bacteria; kingdom Pseudomonadati; phylum Bacteroidota; class Bacteroidia; order Bacteroidales; family Muribaculaceae; genus Muribaculum; species Muribaculum gordoncarteri. The sequence goes on along the minus strand of NZ_CP039393.1, from coordinate 1,331,606 downwards.
ATTGCCGGGACGAGGTCTTGATGGACGTTTCCAGCGGTCATGGTGTGTGGGCCGTCGAAGTCGATTGCCTTGGGATAATATTCAGTGAACAGATTCCGAAAATGGGCGAGCGTGTCCTGCGAGCCGAACATTCCCCAGACTCGGTCGCGGTTGAAGGGGTCGTAGCAGTCGAACTGATGAGCCTCCATCCAGGCAAACTCGGCGATAAGCTCTGGAGTAATCTCAAACTGCTGTTGGCCGTCCTTGCGCGGCGACTTGTATTCGTGGATGCCGATGCGCGGCTCCAGAAACTCCGTCATCTTCAGGAACGGACTGACAAGAATCGCCGGCAGAGTTGTGAACCTCACAAGCTGCTGGCCGTAGAATGAGCCGCAGCTCGACCCGACAATGAGGTCGAACTGTTGCTCCCCGCACAAGTCCTGAAGCACATCCATCGCCTCGTATGGATGTAGCGGAATATCCGGAGCGACCACCTCGGCGATTCCATCCAGTTCCTTTCTCAGTGTATCGGCAATCTCACAATCTCCGCTTGATGTGAACCCATGAAGAAACATTATCTTTATCATAGACATTTCATTAATCAAGGCTTAATCAGTCAGTGATTTGCGGATTTCCCAGTTGCCGGCGCGGTCACTTCCTTTGCGTACAACATAACCATGCTCTTTCAACGCTGAGATTATTCGTGATAGATAGCTTCTAGACAGATTTGTTTGTCTCATCAGTTCCGCATACGTTATGTCGCTGTTCATGCAAAGCAAATGGAACACTTTACGTTGGGGCTCTGATAATGAGAATTTTGATGAAGGATTTTCTGTTTCCTTTTCTGTCTCCTTTTCTGTCTCCTTTTCTGTCTCCTTTTCTGTCTCATCCATATGAGCCTTGCGCTCGATGACCTTGAAAGCTGTACCCAAAGACAGGTCAAATTCCGGTTGACCGTTGCCGTTTTCCAAGAGATCGTTCTCAACCCTTTGGACTCCACGACTAAAACGATTGACAAATCCAAGGACACGCAGAGCCTCAGCTATGATTGTATTCCGATAGTCATTTACGTTCGGAAAATTGTCTGCATTTGCCTTGCCATAAAGACCACCATGGTTGAGAATCTCGATGCGGTCGTCATACTGATAGAACTGTATCGGGCCATTCGAGTCATACGTGCGATGACAAATCGAATTCATAAGCAGCTCTCTTGTAGCCCAATGCGGATAATCCACGATAGTCTCTTCCCGGAGAACCGATACAGGTACAGGGCGTCTGTTGGTGATGGTGGTATCGACGAAAGTGTCGAGCTGATACAGCACTTTCATCAGGTTGCCTGAGAATTTGTACTCACGCTCCACCTCGCCGCCTTTGCCTTTTCCTCTGAACTTGACATACTGTATGTAGGCACCGGGCAGAAAACGCTCGACATTGTTTCCGAACATGATTATTCCGGCATTGGTGGGACAGTCAAATCGGGTGTCGAAGAATCCGAGCGACTGCATCTGGTGCTTGATGTCCCGCTTGTCATCTTTTAGTACATCGGCAGGGAACGCCTTCGGCAGATAGCCGTTAAGGAAAAGCTGCATGTCAATATCGTCAAGCGTGGCACGCAGGCATGGAAGCGCATCGTATGTCAAAGCCTGACTGTTGCGCTTCTCAATCAGAATCTTCTCGTCCTGCTCATTGGCGACACCTTTGCGCGGGCCGATACGAACCCATATCTGCCCCTTATATCGTATCGGGGGAAATGGAGACGGCTGTACTTCAACAACTGCGACATCGCCGTCGGCAAGCTCGACCTTTTGAACAATCATTGACGGCTGGGGCTGGACATTGCCGTCAGTACGGATTGCGGAGAGGTTTTTTAACAGCTCATCTGTAATATTCAAGCCGATAACCTTTCCAGTCTTGTCATCGGCACCGATAATCAGATAGCCAGGCTTACCGTGGTTGGGTAGGTCATTGGCAAATGCGCATATAGCCTGACCGAACTTATCTGTGTTGTTTACGGATATAGTCCTTTCAGCCCGGTCGCTCTCTATATCGTTGAGCAGACTTTGTATTATGTTTTTATCTATTGCCATCGGTCTTTACGGTTGAATCCTCGCGAATCATATCCTCCATGCTGACATTAAGCAGACGGCAGATTCGGGAGAATGTGAATATATCGGGTTGACTGGAGTTGGTACACCATTTCGAGACGGTAGTCTGGTCAACACCAAGCTGGGCGGCAAGCCATTTGTTGGTCTGCCGTCGCTCTGCGAGTACCACTTTCAGTCTATTGGTCGGACGATTCTCCATAGCGGGATTGTTTTCCACAAAATTAATGAAAATCTTTCAATAATAAGACTTTCTGTCAAATTTTATTTTGGCTATAGTCCCTTTGCGCTTCCGGTCGGAGAGTTTTTTCGGTGCAAAGTTACTGCGGACGGGAGCAACGGCAAGAGTCGCCGTGCTTTCCGGCGGTGACTGCACCCGTGAGCCTCCGCATTTTTATCGTGCCTCAAAAAATGGGTATCCCGGTCACAGTCTCGCCTACACCCTTGCCTTATACTCCCTCGTGTCCGCAGTGGTCACTTGCACGAAAAACGGTTCTCCCGACCGGGAAGCTCATAGGAGCTTCACAAAAGGAAAAAGGATCGACATTTAGGAACTCACAAATAATAAGGAACTATATGAGAGTAAAGAAAATGACCATCGAGGAGGGCCAGCGCGTAGGCATCAACCGCTTCCCGAACTTCCACAAGACAGGAAGTGTCCGAGGCATGAAGAAGCTCTATTATGGAGCGGACTGCCTTTTGGTACGTTGTGGTGACTATATCTATAATGTGTCGCCCGAACCACAAATCTACAATCAGGCAACAATCTAACCCCAACCGATATGAATACAGACATTGATTTCATGAAGATAGCCGAGGGAGACAAGGCTTTCGTCCACGAGTTCGAGAACTTCGTGAACGGCAAGATGAGCAGCGCCGAAAAGACCGGCATGGCAATGACCACCATGCACCGCTACCTCCAGCAGCAGGCTTTCAAGGTCTTCATGGGCTACATGAAGGCTCTGGCCCACAACTACCGCAGGGGGCTTTATGATGACCGCAACGAGTGGGCCTCACGTATCGCCGCCGAGGCATACGGCCACCTCATTGAGACCGCCTTAATATTCGACCCCGATTTCGCAACGCTCCAATTTGACTAAAGCATCATAATATGTGCAGATTACAGACACCCCAATTGGAGGAAGCCTTAAACGGCTTCCCCCTGTACTCCCAGGACGGCAAGGGAAAGGAAGCGATATGCCGTGCAATATTCGCAATAGGCTCCGCCCGATGGTTTATACTTGAGGGCGAAAGGGAGGGCGATGACACTATCTTGTTCGGCATAGTCATAGGCTTGCTTGATGATGAATACGGCTATGTGTCGCTGAAAGAACTCTCCTGTGTAGAACTCGACCTGACAGCACAAGGCTACGGCAAACTCCAAGTGCGCCAGCAGACCGACTTCAAGCCGACCGCATTGAAGAACCTACGCGATGACCGCTTGCAGAAGTTCCTCGCAAGGTTCGAGGATTAATCAATCTGTCAGCCGTGGCATTCTCCACCATGGCTGACATAAATACCTATAGACTATGTATATCGACGATTTGACCGATGCGGTGGTTGCATGTGCCGAAGCCAAAGGCTGGCACGTGGAAGCGGGCATCATCTACAAGGAGCAGAAAAGTGAGTTTGAGTTTGGCAAGTACAGCCCTGCCGGACGTGACTTTTCTTTCAACGCCACAATGAAATGCGCCAACATCAACTCTCTTATCGAGGACATCGACAATTACTATGAGGGATTTGATGTTGACTCCGAGACATATATCTGGCTTGACCAGTCGGGACATGGCAGAAACGGCGCTCCTTACAGAATGAGATCCGTGCTTGAAGATATGGAAGCCACCGAGAAGATGATAGGGGAACTTTTGGACGCTATAAAGGAAATGGAGGTTCCCGAAGAATACTGATTGCCCTTTAAGTCCACAAAGCGACCTGCCATATCCATCACGGACATGGCAGGTCTGAGTGCGCGGAATTGTACCCAATTAATTTATGAAAAACGAGTAAGTAGGCATGTTACATAGTGATATAATTAAGATAGCAGTCAAGAATGGCTGGCAGGTCTCGATAACTGATAGTGAGGGCGGCTTCTTCTGCGATTTTCATCGGCAGACGCTCGGCGGCTTGCAGTTCAGCTTCACCGCCGAGCTTACCGATGGACTTGTCGGCACACTCGTAGACGAGATCATCTTCTTTGTCGATGTGCTCGACCCCGAGCGTTATGCCGGCGAGTGGCTTGAAATATCCGGTGACTTATCCCCGTCGCGGTATTTTCAAGCAGTGACAGACATGGATGACATCCGCACCCGTGCTTGGCTTCTCGCCTTAGACCTTTCCGAAATCGCAGAGCAAGGCGATAAACTTCTCAACTTTCCGTGGTACCGCTGGAACTGAAGATAGATAAAGGTCGTTACTGTTTTCCAGTCTTACGTTTTCTACCCTTCTTCGGAAGGCCCGCTTCTTTGTAGGCTATCAGGTCTGCTCCTCTGAACAGTAGCCTTCTCTCATCCGGGGAATGGAAGAACCTCAATGGTCGCTCCGGATGCTTGATGTAATCGTAGATTGTGCATCGGTGGACACCGAGGTATCTGGAGGCATACGCTACGGTGTAGAGTTGTTCCGATACAATCTCAACTGTGTGTTTTCGGCAATCCATAAGTACATGATGTGATGAAGATTGGTTCGGTACTGCAAAGTTACTGCTTATTTATGTGCCTCACAATCTGCGGTTTGGGGCATTAAGAGGCATTTGGTTTACTTGTGGGGATAATGGTTTACCTCCTGCCTAATCCATGCTGTCGGGAAGAGAATAACTGTCCGGAGATTGTGGAACCGGTATATTTGGGTATAGTCAACGTTGACACTGACTAAGGCTCCACTGAACATTGTCAGTCACTGCCTGTAACTCCCTTTATTACTATATCTTATCTATTTTTCTCTAACAAAAGAATATAAATATATAGAGTGAAAAGTGTCAACCATTGACTATAATTTTTCGATGGATTTTCAAAATGACTACTTTTGTCAACCTTTGTCAACGCATACTTTATAGGACAATTGTCTATTATGTAGCACATTATGACTTTTCAACGTTGACTATCCCGAAACATATGTGTCTGATATTCCGAATATAGATGTTTCAAAAAGAAAAGGCATCCGGGGAATCCATACCCTCAGGATGCCTGAAGACCGAACGATGCCGTGCTCATGCGTTGAGCTTTGTGACAAGAACCTTGAACCGTTCCGTAGCCTTTAAGGAATGTTTCACACCCGGTGTCATAGTGAGCGCATCACCCTCTTTCAACTCAAGTACTTTATCCTCAATGTTGAACTCCATGCTCCCATCTATTACCTGGACGAGCACGTCGGCATTAGCCGTATGTGTGGGAATCTCAAGTCCCTTGTCAACTGCCATAAGGAGCGAAAGCCCGCTATGGTTCTGCATGACAATCTCCTTCGCTATGGAGCCGTCAGCGTATGGAATTCTGTCTTTTAATCTGAACATGTCGTAAATTTATTTAGAGGTTTCTTTTTTTGCGAATCTTCATAGTGATGACAAAGCCGATACCGAATATCAGAAAATATAAAGCGGCAAAGACAAGCCCGAGGCAGAGGAACAGTTCGGATGATATTTTCATAGCTTTACAGACTGGAAGGTTTCCTGCAAACGCGGGGGTATTCGCCCGTTCATATATTTCTGCCATCCGGCGTTAAGTATGATGAGGAGCAATATCCACCATTCGGGGTATTTCAGAAAAAGCAATGACAGGGTTATTGCTACCGCTATGTTCACGATAATCCATCCCCACAATCCGGCCTTCCTGAAATCAATCCTAACATCACCGGCAGCGGCCGCCACGCGCCATGTGCACAGTCCGGACTCACAGACATATGCACAATATGCCATGAGCGTGGAGCCGAGAAGCGCCTCGGCAGCCGAATATCCGTGGTCAAGATGGAAATATGCGGCAAGAGACAGCGCTGCCAGCCAAAGGATGGCGTGCGCCGCCGCTATCACATATTTATGGATAAATCGATTCACATTCTGACCGTCCATTTCTTTCAACCGATAAGGGTAGCCAAATCTTCGTCAACGGTGGCGATGGTACCTATATTGAACTTCTCCTGAAGCACTTTCAGAATTTCGGGGGTGAAAAACGCCGGCAGCGTCGGGCCGGTGTGGATATTCTTCACTCCGAGGCTCAACAGGGCCAGAAGCACAATCACCGCCTTCTGCTCATACCATGCGATGTTGTAGACAATCGGCAGATCGTTGACACTCTCCAGGTCGAAAGCGTCCTTGAGAGCATTGGCAATCACGACGAGCGAATAGGAGTCGTTACACTGTCCGGCATCGAGCACGCGCGGAACACCCTCGATATCACCGAGCGGAAGCTTGTTGTAGCGGTATTTGGCACAGCCTGCGGTGAGAATCACGCAGTCTTTAGGAAGCCTTTCCGCAAATTCCGTATAGTATTTGCGAGAGGGCATTCTGCCGTCACAGCCTGCCATGACCACAAACTTGCGGATTTTACCGCTTTTGATGAGGTCGATAATCTTAGGCGCCAAAGCAAGCACCTGGTTATGGGCGAATCCGGCGACAATCTCACCGCGCTCTATCTCTGTCGGCGGCTGGCATGTCTGCGCCCGCTCTATGATTTCAGAAAAATCCTTTTTGCCGTCCTTCCCCTCTGGGATAAAATGTGTGCCGGGCATTCCGACGACACCGGTCGTGTAGACGCGGTCCATGTAGGTGGTTTTCGGACGCGGGGGCACGATGCAGTTGGAGGTGAAGAGGAACATGCCGTTGAATGTCTCGAACTCGTCAATCTGCCGCCACCATGCGTTGCCGTAGTTACCTGCAAAGTGGGGGAATTTCTTGAAGAAAGGATAGCTCTGGGCAGGGAGCATCTCCGAGTGGGTGTAGATGTCAACCCCTTTGCCTGCTGACTGTTCGAGCAGTTCCTCAAGATCCTTGAGGTCGTGACCGCTCACGAGTATGCCCGGACGGTTCCTTACTCCGATGTTTACCTTTGTGATTTCTGGATTGCCGTAGGTCGATGTGTTTGCCTTGTCAAGCAGAGCCATAGCCTTGACACCCCCGTCACCCACATTGAGCACGAGCGAAAACAGCTCATCCACGCTTATGTCAGGACGGCTTATCTCGGCAAGGGCGTTCTCTATCACGACATATATGTCTTCGTCCTCATAACCGAGGTTACAGGCGTGGCGGGCATAGGCTGCCATACCCTTGCAGCCGTACATGGCAAGCTGCTTGAGACCTCTTATATTCGGGTTCTTGTCATGGAGCACACTTGTGATTTCTTCTTCAAGAGTGCCGCTGTGTTCGATTACCTCATGTACGCCATATTCCTCCTTTGGGATATGATACGACACCTCAGGCATGAAAGGAGGCTCCATGCCGCGCTTTTTCGACTCTCCTTCGAGTTCGTTTTTCAGGTCGAGGGCTTTTGAGATATAGCCGTCGAGCATATCATTGTTGAAGTTCGCGTTGGTAATGGTGGTGAACAGTGCGTCGACGATGAACCGGGATGCATCCTTGCTTGATGCGCCTTTCTCTCGCAACTGTCGGTTTACGATGGCCATACCACGGGCGATGTAAAGCAGCTGATCCATTCTTGCAGACGTTTCTGGTTTCTTTCCGCATACACCTTGTATCTCGCAGCCTTTGCCGCGTGCGGTCTCCTGGCACTGGTAACAGAACATTTTCATAAGTGGAGGATATGTTAAGAGATTATTTTGTCAATAAGTTGTAAACCACAATGGCATTGTTATGTCGTTCATCATGAGACGAATAAAGTAATGTCACTACAGATTTCTGTGCAAGAAGATGTCGCAATGCCACAAACGAAGGGCTGGTCTCCAGTTCTTTGGAATATCGAGTCTCAAATTCAGACCATCGGTTATCGGGATCCGCATGAAGCCATTCGCGGAGTTCTGTGGACGGCGCGATATCCTTATCCCACAAATCATAATGGAAAGTCTCGTGAGAGAGACCTCTCGGCCAAAGTCTGTCTATATATACCCTGAAGCCGTCTTCCGGAGAAGCGGGTTCGTAAGCCCGTTTTAATTGATATTGTGTCATAAACTGTAATATTACATATATTTACTATTCAATTTCAACACCTGTATCCGCTGTATGGTTCATAATTAATAATGAGGATTGAATTATATTTGAAACAAAGCATACAACAAAACTTGATATTAGTAGAACCTCATTGAAAAATGACTGCATGAAACAGGGTCGAGAGGAATAGTCTGGCTGACAGACCCGAAGAAACTACCGGGCAAAATTAGCGTCCGCCTCTTTCGGACTGCAAGGCCGGGCCTTGCGGTTTCGGGAAAAATCATCCTCGCTTCGCTCCGGTATTTTTCCCGAAAGCCTTGCATTACCGGAGTCGGCCGCTGTAATGCCCTTGTAGTTCATCGGACTGCCAAGCCCGGATATTCAATATAGAAAAGGAGGCCATTTACAGGCTCCTTTTCTATTTTCTGTGAGTGGGTATCTTATGTGTCGTTCTCCGGTATGTCATCGGAGGTATCTTCGTCATCGTCCATAATCTCGGTTTCAAGATCGAGGCTTAATTCATCTTTAAGCATCTGGTAATCGAAGCACAATGCCTTGGGGCGATTATACTTTACTCTTCGTACCTGCTGTCCGTTATCCTCCTGCATTATGACTTCCGGAACGGCATTCTGATTGAGAATGACAAATCTGTCCTGCTTGGTGCCGAGATAAGATTCATGCGACTTTAGGTATGATAATATCGTCGACCAGTTGGAACGGCTCGATGTCGGGTTATTGGAGCGTCCACGGAACAGTTCCGCCACGGCAGCCGTGTTGAGATACAGTATCGGGCGGGCTTCCTTGAACTCTATCTCGTTCTTGGAGTTGATGGCTCTGAACGTTCTCTGATACTTTATTCTGAAATGTGCCTTCTCGATACATCTGCCTGATGTCTGATACCCTTGTAGCGCATTCCAGAAATCAGACACCTCGGAGCTTTCCTTGGCGTATTCATTCTGATTGCGTACGCCTTTCAATGCCGTCTCAAACAGTTCGCTGTAACTGAACGGCAACTCAATGGCTGTTTCAAGTGTCCTGTAGGCTGCAAGTATGATGACCCAGTTGCCGAATATACGGTCATGGATTTTCTCTTCAGAAAGCTTTGATGAAAATTCTTTTTTGACTGCCGAATATACTTCCCTGAAGTTGTCGGCAAACAAATCCCGGTGATCCAGCAGTTGTAATGTCAGATGTGTGAGTCCGAGATTGGCGGTGGATATAAGGTCTTCGTATTTTTTCTTCTCCTGAAACGAGAATGACACTTTCGAGAAAGCGAGATATACCAGACGGGTATAGAGTGCCATGTCCGTGGTAGGTTTGTCCTAACCGCAGACAATAACCCCGGTGGATACTATGGTCTGTGCAGCCATGCCGTCCGTATTGGTGTTCTTCTTTGTTTGACCGCCGCCTCCCCAGAGTCCTTTGAGGAAGCCAATCTTTATATCATCGAGGTCATTCTTATACTCGTCGAACACCACAAGGGTATCGACTGCCTGCGAAACCCTGTCGTTCATCGCCGGAATGGATGTCACGCTCATATTGGGCGGATCTATTCCATGCAAAAAGAATGGCTGGAGGCAGGTAGCGAGCGAGGTCTTGCCGGTACCTTTCTCACCGAAGAGATTGAGAATCGGGAAATGCCTTGTCTGACGGTAGATAATGTCTCGAAAAAGAGTAGCGAGAAGGTAGCATATCGCAATCCGTGCCTGTTCTCCATACACCTCTATGAGCATTGCTGCGAAATCATACAGTTTGATACCATTGCGGTTCTCATGTATCATCAGTCGTTCAAACTGGTATATCTCGTCATTATCTCGGTACATCTTCGATGTCGCCGGTATATAGTATGCCTTGCCGTCGGCGCCCCTGACAATGCCGAGATTATCCACAGTACGGAATACTCCACCGTCATACAGTCCGTTACCAAAAGCGAAGAACTCCCTCTGGCTATCCCATCCAAGTTTCCTTATCCTCTGTGCCGTATCGGTCTTTTTATATATGTATTCCTTTACACGGTTGAGTTTGTCTATTTTCGCTTTCCACATGAAATAGCCCAGGGAGGCGGTCCTCTGCTGGAACTTGGTGAGGGAACACATCTCTGATTCACGAAGTTCTATATCAACGGTCTCATTGGCTATATTCCTTAGTTTGAAAAGTCTCGTGCCGTTGACTTCATCGGCTATGTGGAACAGCGGTTCCATGATGAAGTTGGACAACCGTACAGGTTCATCTTCTTCATCACCGATGGAATAGTAGCAGTTGTCGCGGATAAACTGCCCGAACTGACGCAGCAGCTCCACATCACGCTGTTGCTCGTCCATGGCAGATAGCTTCTCATGCTGCTTCCGGGCTTCATTTCTGACTATGTTGACGGCATCACGCCACTGTTTGGCTTTGCCGTGTATCTTTGACAGTTGTTCTATGCACTGGTCGAACACAAGCTGATCCCTGACATAGCGCAGCAGGGTGGCTATTTCCGATACGACATTTCTTTCCTCCATCATGGAACCTGCCTGAAAGAACCGTTTTTCGCCAAGCCAAACTATGAAATGCTTTTCTTTCAAAGATAAATAATCCTCCGGCATGAGGATAAAGCTGTCAGCGTCGTTCTTGCCGGGTTTCATTCGCGGTGCGTTTACCGGGACACCGTCAGGATATAGTTCCGACAAATCCTGTTCAGTCATAGGTACTTCGCTGAATGGAAGTTCCCTGACTGTCACATGAAGGCCCTTTTTAAGTGCCGTGACTCCGTTTGCCATCACAGCCTCGAAGCCCGGGCCGTATGGCTTGTTGTCGGCAACATCCGAGTCCGGGATAAAACATACCGATTCGGTTATTCTCTTCAGTTGTTCAAACTGGCTGTCGGTCATAGCCGTGCCGAGTGGCGCGACCGTGTTATCATATCCGATTGACTGCATACGCAGAGTGTCGGATGCGCCTTCGACTATGATAACATATTCTGACTGGCGGTTACGGGAAGCCCGGTCAATGCCGAACAATGTCTCTCCCTTCTCGTATATAAGTGATGTAGGGGAATTGATGTATTTTGGAACATTTACTTTGTCGCCAATGTATCTCGCGGTATATGCTATGATCCGGCCCCACCTGTTGCGGATGGGTATCATTATACGCTGGCGGAATGTCGCATATATACTTCCGTCCTTGCCGCGTGAATACATACCCAATTCAAACAGAATATCCTCCGGAATAGCTTTCCGTCGGCAGTATTCCATAAATCCCCTTTCGTTCTTAGGAGCATAACCGATTCCGGCTATGCTGTAAAAATCTTCTGACCAGCGGAATTTGAGATATTCAACTGCTTTACGCGACTCATCCGTCATGTTAACACGGATGGAGTCAACAAAAAATTTCTGTATAATATCCAGCGCAGCAAGCATGGACTCACGATGCCTGGCATCGGCTCTGTCTTCCTCTGTTCCGGCGGCTTCGCTCTCCTCAATGGGGATATTGTTATCATTGGCAATCTTCCTTACTGCCTCGATGAATGTAAGGTTCTCCTTTTCCATGATGAAGCTGATGGCATCACCTCCCCGCTGGCAACTGAAACAGTGAAATAGCTTTTTGACCGGAGAAACTGAAAATGACGGCTTGTTATCGGTATGAAACGGACATGAACCGATAAGCGAAGCCCCGCTCCTCCTGAGATTCACATAAGGTTTCAGCACATCGGCTATGTCCAGATCGCGGACTCTTTGGATAGTCTTGTCGCTTATCATAATTTGGCATGTAGATTCCAGCAGTCGATGATTGACTGCCCGGAATATTTCGGTCTTTGTTTGTTATCGGGATTGATTGGACTAATCAATCCGAGCAATCTGTATCTACGGAGGGTCTTACGGCTGATTCCAAGTTCCGCACAGGCTCTTTTCACACAATACACCCCAGCCGGATTGCAAGTCGGTGGTAATTCTCTCATGTCACACTGATTATTGGAAGCTCGTCGAGAAATATCGACTGCCCGGCCACCTTTCCCATAGCGGTCTTCGCCCACTCAGGAATACGGCAGCACATGTACTTCCAGTTGAAGAATGTCCTGCGGTTGACACCGGTAGCCTCGACAACCTCTGTCACAAATTTAACCCTCTGTCGTTCCGAGAGCAGATCGAGATATGCACAAAGTTGGTTGGCATCGCGGTGTTTTACATCATTAATGTGTTGCCCCATACCCACAACTGGTTATTTAGTCAAGATAATCCTGAACAGTTCTCTGTAGCATACGCAACTCGCAAGTGCGATATTCAACCTTTCCGGGTCTTTTTATCGGCTCTATTTTACCCTGACGTCTCCAACGCTCTACGTTGCGTCTGCCAAATACCTCGTATGCTTTTCTCTGGCTCAGGTATTCCGGGTCGTCATTGTCGTTTTTTAGCAATGCGACTACTCGGGAAGCCAAATCGTTAAGGAACGTCTCATACGGAATGAGATGGTCAAGAAATTGAAGTAATGCCATAGTAGTCTGTCTTTAGTCAAGCCATGCGACGGACTTCAATAGTCTGTGCAGCACGATTCGTTTTTGTCGTAAACTGACGATTATAAATTGCTCCGAGTTCTGAAGCCTGAGTGCGAACGCTCTTTAGCCGAGCGATGGGGAATGTGGCGGTATCGCCACCTTTCATTTCCACCAATGTGGGGCGGATTTTCTGGGTGTTCTCATTCATAGTTCCTTAAAAATCTTGTTTAATATTTGGTTGTTTGAGGATTAATGACTAATTTTGCGATTAGAATCAATCGCTGTTCTTGTAACGTAAAGTACAGCATTTTGGTTTAGATAAACAAATATTATGATAGCTAATTAGGAAATATTCGCTGTTTAATGTTTAATGTTTAATATTCAACTGAAAGAGGTCCATATCGGACAGGAGATTGACAAGCGCAGAGAGGAGCTTAATATGAGCAAATCCGAATTCGGACGGCTCATAGGGGTTCCTCAGCAACATGTCAATCGTATATTTGAAAAGGCGTCCATAGACACGGCAAAGCTCATTAAGATCAGCCGTGTCCTTGACTTCAATTTCTTTTCATTATATTGCGATATTCCCAATAATGTCTATGCTTACATGGCTGCTGTTGCCTTGGGTGACGGCAATGCCATGAATAATATAGGAGATGCCGCTCTTGCCTCCATCATAGAGCAGCAAAAGCTGAAAATCGAGGGCATGGAGGAGAGTAAGACCCTTCTTATCGACCAGATAAATGGTCTGAAGGATCAGATTTCTCAACTCAAATCGCAGCTCGATGATAAAAACGAGTTAATCAACATATACAAACAACGTGTAAATCAATGAATTAAAACTACTATACACCGACATTGCAGCCAATCTGTAAACGGTCAAAAATTGTTTACCAATTGTTTACCAATACAGGTTAAGTCATTAAGATTGTGTGCCATATACTAATGGCCCAGGCTGCAATTGAGGGATAATCGGAATATTCTGACAATCAGATAGATAGGCGATAAGCCCTTGATGAAAAAGGGGTTATCGCCTATTTTTTACGTACATAACGACACATCCCATGTGCAGTATGAACGGAAATGTTTAGAAATAGTTTAGAGTTTTTCAACCCGTGTTTAGAGCGATGTTTAGAGCCTGGTTGGCGGTTGTGGCGTTACTTTATGCTGTTTCCGAGGGTGTAGGCTTGCTGCATTGCCGGGTGGTTGGTCATTTCGCCGGGGCCCGATACTCCGCCGGCAAAAACGCTGCCTGCAAGTCGTGCATTCTCGAAGCAATCGATCCATCCTGTAATTCCCGCAACGGCGCGCGACGGAACATCCTCTTCGTCCTCGGCTGCGCTTGTCAGCACATATATGTCGCGAAATCGATAGTCGGATGTATATAGTGGATTGGCTCGGTCAAGAAGCGTTTTAAGTTGTCCGCTCATTTCGTAATAGTAGATTGGCGTTGCATAGACAATTATGTCAGCGTCATGCATTCGGGCTACTATCTGACGGCTGTCGTCATTGATTACACACTGTTGTGTCGCCTGACAGGCAAGGCATCCGCGACAGAATCTTATGTCTTTTCCGCGAAGTGACACAAACTCTACATTGTGACCCGCATCTACGGCTCCACGTGCAAATTCATTGGCAAGAGCTTCGGAGTTGCTGTTCAGGCGCAGGCTTGATGAGATAATGAGTATATTCTTCATGATGAAATTATAAATTGTTGGTCTGTAAAATCATATATAAAGTGTCGCCGAAATGGCTTCGGTGAGCCTAACCTTTTTGTTTGTTGAGAAGTTCAATAATCGCTTATTGATTCGCGTTGGTTATGAACTTTGCTGTCATTTCCGAAATGTCGGCAATTATATCCTCGGTATGCTCCATGTCGTAGTGTGAGTCGGCGATAAACACTGCTATGCTGTAGCGTGTTCCGTCGGGAAGATGCACGTATCCCGCATCGTTTACAGCCATGAGGCTACCATCGGGATTTACGAAACCGGTTCCCGTCTTGTGTCCTATTACCGCATTGGCTTCAATCAAAGGCTTGGCCAATCGTCCCTGACCGGTTTCGCATGACTCCATCAATTGCTTTATGCGTTTCGACAGCGTGTCGTTACATTGGAAGTCAAATGTCCACATCAGTTTGGCCATGGCTAGAGGGGTTGCTGAATTTTCGTAGCATCGCGACATATCGATGTGCATGTCGTCTTCGCTCCATTTGATTGTAACGCCTTCTATTCCGATTCCCGATACATATTCATTGGCTGAAGTGGCTCCGCCTATGCGGTTAAGCAAAATGTCCGATGCATTGTTGTCGCTTTGCTGAAGGGCATAGGTCAGCAATTCATCAAATGTGATTGACGCGGTGTCGACTTCGGCATATTTCTGCAGCATGGGGCTGTAGGTGTCGCGATGTAAATCGCCGGCTGTAACGAGGCATGAATCCGAGAAGTCGATGTCACGCATTCGGCAATATTCGGCCACGGCCATGGCGATTGGGAATTTATAAACGCTCAACATTGGAAATGCGTCATCGCCGTTGACCGATACCGAATACCGGCCGTTGACAAGTAGTGCAATTCCGATTCGGGCATTTTTATCGGCTATGTATTGGGTAAGCTTCTCCTTTAGCGGAGCGTAGGGATTTGATGGCGATTGTGGGATTTCGATTTTTTCGCCGAGAAAATGCGGTCGTTTCCCTACAAGCAGATCAAGCATCATCTTGTCACGGGCGAGCCATTCACGCAATGCAAGCCGCACTCTCACCAGCCGTCCGGCACGCAGGGGCGCAGCTATAGCCACTGCCTTGATGCCGCTTTTCTCAGCAAGATAGAGGGCACGTGCGTTATGGTCGGCCTGTGATATTATTGTCAATGAGTCGCAGCCGAAGACCTCCTTTGCTCTTACCACTGAGTCGAGAGTGCGGAATCCGGCATAATCAGGCACGATTGCATCCTCGGGAATTCCGTGAGCCATGAGTGAGTCCTTCATGGCCGTCGTTTCGTCATATTGTCGTGTGTGGTTGTCGCCGCTCACGATTATGTAATCAATCTTTCCTTGACGGAACAGCTCTACCGCAGTATTGATGCGGTTGGTGAAGTAGGAGTTAGGTGTGCCGTAACGGTTAAGCGGCGAAGTTCCGAGCAGTAGGGCCACGCGATTGTGCGGCAGGGCATCAATGTCGTCATATATTCGGTCGCGTGTGCTGCGTTCAACCACAATATTGGCAATGATGGTGAATAGGGTGACGACGACTGCAAATGTAGCCAACGATAATCCTATTCTGCGAAATATTATGTTCCTCTTATTATTCATGTGATAATGTGATAGCTTGATTGATGCTCAAAATTAATCGTTTCCTCGCAATAAATCAACTGAAAGATGTTTTTTTAACAACAAATTAGGTTGTGAAGATGAAAAATGTTAGATTTGTGCATTCGCTCTAATGCGATCTCCTTGCATGATGTTTCATAAATGGCTTATCATCTTAACAATAGGGCTTGTAGCTTCAATATCGGCAAATTCACAATCGGTGGATGAACGCATTGCCAATGCCATGAACGCGTCCGATTGGTTTGGCCTTGATTCGATATATGAGTCCACACCTAAGGATTCGATAAATCCGTTTTTGGAGGTGTTCTCACGTTGCCTCATAGGCAACCGTCTTAACCGCCCCGATGTTTCAATCCCGGCGTTTGAGGAGCTGTTCAATAATTATAATGAGTCGCTGGACCTTAATAACTATCTCAGTTCTTCGGTTATGTGGGCGATGGATTTAAGCCGGGTGGGAAAGAATAAGGAGGCCGCATCGCTGATGTCGCAAGTTATTGAACAGTCGTTACAATATCTTGACTCTGTGGCGGTCATGACCATGCGTAGCTATGAATCAAAATATAGGGAATTGTCGACATATCAACCCTATGCAATGTCGATAGATGGCGACGAAGGTGTTATCCCGTTTAAGTTGACACAAGTAGGTCGCACTGAGAAACCTGGATTGGCCATCGAACTTGAGCGATGCCAAGTCAACGGTCATGATGTCAAGCCAACTTTTGACACCGGTGCGGGAGTAAACATAGTCAATGATTCTATTGCCCGATTGTGCGGACTCATTTATCAGGAATCCGATGTAAACGTAATGGGCGTAGGGCGAAAGTCGGCTCGCCTTGCAATTGCAAAGGAGCTCGTTCTCGGAAATGTCACGCTGACCGATGTGCCATTTTATGTTGTCGACATGTCAACCGGAAACCGGGAGGCCGACAATT
Organism: Muribaculum gordoncarteri; assembly: GCF_004803695.1. Classification (NCBI taxonomy): domain Bacteria; kingdom Pseudomonadati; phylum Bacteroidota; class Bacteroidia; order Bacteroidales; family Muribaculaceae; genus Muribaculum; species Muribaculum gordoncarteri. Next base: position 1,314,710 of record NZ_CP039393.1, on the reverse strand, counting down.
ATTTATCGCATCTTGAACTAATAGTTGGAAGCGAACTGATGTTGGCGATTAAGGATTTGACTGTGGATTTTATAAAGCGCTCCATATCAATACCACGAGAGGCTGCGGTGCGTAGTGACAAACAGTCAAATATGTGTTTTTCTTCCCAGATGAATCTGTTGGTCAAAGGTGGTGTCGACGGGCGTCCGTTGCTTTTCAATCTTGATACCGGCGATGCATCCACCGGCATATTGATGCCTTCGTTCTATAAGCGTAATAAGGATTATGTATTGTCACATTCTGTTCCCGATACTATACGGCAGGCGGGGCTTGGCGGATGGATTAAGATAGAGGGTTTCAACCTTGAGAATCCGCTTATCAAACTCGGGAATAGCCAAGTACGCGGTCAATCTATTTTTGTGTGCGGCGACAATAGTTCAATACCCATGTTTGCCGATGATGTTGACTGTAATCTCGGTTTGCAATCTATAATCCTTTTCGACCGCATACGATTCAATATGGTCGACATGACATTGACTGCAATGCCCGTCAAGAAATCGGATGAGCTTAACCTTAATGCATCGAAAATAAAATATAATCATAAGCCGGAATATACTGACTGGCAAGCGGTAGGCATGCTCCTCTTTGGCGTGACAAAGCAACTCATCTACCCCTATTCAGTGGACAACCCCGATCTATAACCGTAGCTCCCTTAAATAATTAAATGTCCAATTTCGACATTTTCACTTGTTAATAAGATGTAGCTCACGCTCGTGTCGGGTGAATATGCTCAAAACAATAGTTTTATTCCGCTTATAATATTTTGCTTATATCCTGTCGATTATCTATATTTGCAATATAAACAAAAACGATAATAGCCAATGAAATAAAATTATTAACCAAGACATATTAAAAAGAGTGTTTCACTTTTTACTTGATGTATTCTGAAAAATCGCCAATTTAACAGATATAATCATCGCAGTATAAAGGAAATGCTTGCATCTAAATAGGTGTGGGCTTTTCTTATTTGCTTGATTATAAGTGTTTGGCGATACCTTCAGAATAGCAATAAGTATCATCATACATACCCTTACTGAATAATATGCTTTCTGAAAATGCAGAAATAAATCTTCAGGAGGCACAGATTCTTACTCTTAGCAAAGAGGGTGAGAAAGACATTTATAGGATAGAAGTATAATTATAATGGATGAAGGATGCTCCGAATATATTTCAATAATCTCAAGCATGAGAGATATGTCACTTTTATATAACTCAAAGCAATTATTGAAACGCATCATACAAATTGAGAATCTTTATATGAAATTCATTCTAACAGTCATTGCACTTACTCTTATTATTATCTCAATAGAGTTGGCTGATAGAAATAGATATTGCGTGGTAGATTTTCTGCATGGTACTGTTGATATAGACGGAACTGTAGAAGTATCTGGAAAAATTGACACATACGAACAGAATACTGTGATAGGCCGAGGATTTAATCCGTAAATACTAAATGTATGGATGAAGATGCCCCGAATATAATTGTAGCTCTAATAGGCATTGGAATATGCTACTTAGTTGTTCCATTGATAATGGTATACCGGAGAGGATATTTTATTAATTTCAGTGAAAGGCTTGAATGGATTAAGAACATCCTCAATAGGAAGAATGCTTATCTCCCTGAAGAATGGACTGTTATAAAAATCAGACCCTTTTCTGCATTTGAAAAGTATCAGATACAGAAAGTTGTAGTGAAATTCATGCCTGAAAATAGGGATGGATATTGGGCTGTCATAATTCTAAATAGTGGAAAGCACAGGCTTTTCAAGCTTGTAGAGAATGGAGGTTATTGGATTGATGATGAAATACATAAAGACAATATACTTATTAGGACTTGTCAGAAAGGAACTAAATATAAGTACGACATTTCAATAATCATTAGTGGAATGTCGAAATTTAATAACCAGTAAATTATATAGTTATGAATTTACAATACAACCCCGTAATGATAGGTATAATTAAATACGTTTTTTTATTATAATATGTCTATCAGTTGAGTCTTATGATCATCACACCGGAGCATACTGCTATTTATTATATGGATTAGATGGATTATCAACTTATGATCTATTGTTTTTAATTGTGGTTATGATAATATGCTTAAATTTTCCAAGATCTAATCACATAACAAATAAGACAATTAGGCGTACAGAAATAATAATATATTTGTTGAGTTTTCTAATATTTATTTTTTATGCACCATTTACCATTGAACATTGCGGTATACGTTATTATACAATTAAACCATATTTCAGATGGTTGTATTATTTAACAGACTTAATTCATTTCATTTTAGACTAAAAAAATTAAAATTGTTGTCATATCATGAAGATGGGATTAGATTATAATGATGCCAAAAAGCATACGCCTTATTCTCCGTGGAAATAAATAATGAATTTTAATAGGAACTGAAATATTCAATATAATTTTGATGTCTCAATAATAAAATAGATATGAAGCTGAAAAAAATAATTAAAATCACGATATTCTCATTTTTAATCTTGCTTTTGAGATGACCAGGATTCCGGATATAAATTCATGCTATGAAATACAGATTTTGACTTGGTCTGAACATTTATCCAACTGAAATCATTAACTTTGTAATCATATAGAAGAAATAGTATGCACCTCATCAATGACAACATAAAGAAGCTTTTTGCCTTGTGCCGGAAGTACAAGGTGAGGAAGTTATATACCTTTGGGCCTATACTTACCCAAAAATTCAATGAGCAGAGCGATGTTGACATCCTTGTGGACTTTAATTCTGAAATAGACCATAATACTTATGCTGACAACTATTTTGAATTCTACTATGCCTTGAAAGCCTTATTTGGAAGGGATGTGGATTTAGTTGATGAGTCAGCAGTTAAGAACCCTTATTTCAAGGAGGAACTTGAAGAAACAAAACATCTGATTTATGGATAGGAAATTACAGAAATATCTGTCAGACATTCTTTCTTCAATCTTGGAGATAGAGTCATTCTTGGAGGACAGACCAAATGAATATGCCACTTTCTGCAATGACACCATATGAAGATGTGTTGAAAGGAACATTGAGATAATGAGAGAGGCTATGAACCAAGCTTTGAGAATTAATCCCAATCTTCCAATCACAGCATCAAGAAAGGTAGTGGATACAAGAAACTTTGTAATCCATGCCTATGACTCTTTGAAACCAGACATCCTTTGGGGTATTGTAGTTAACCATATGCCATTACTCAAACAGGAAATAGAAGCTCTCTTGAATGGATGAAGAAGTGGAAAGTATAGGCTTTTCAAGCTTGGAGATAATAAAGATTATTGGATTGATGATGAAATACATAAAGACAATATACTTATTAGGACTTGTCAGAAAGGAACTCAATATAAGTATGACATTTCAATAATTGATTGATATGAAAATAAATAGGAAATATAAAATAGCTATTTTAAGCATTGTCGCTATGCTTATTGGCGGCGTAGCGGTTACTATTACATGCTTTTCCATTGTGGAGAAAAATGCGGATGGCAGATTGTACTCTGATGCAACAGAGATTCCTTATAATAAAGTGGGGCTATTTTTGGCTACATCGCCAATCACTCCCGGGGGAGCTCACAACTACAACTTTGACAATCGTGTAAAAGCTGCTGAAGAATTATATAAGGCCGGTAAAGTTGACTATATAATCGCCAGTGGCGGCGACTACACTCAAACAGAAGATAACGGATGTGACGAACCGCAAGCCATCCTCGATTCTCTTATAGTAAGAGGTGTTCCGGCAGATAGAATAATATTGGATTATGAGGGTACACGAACTCTCAATTCTATTGCAAAAGCAAAACAGGTTTATGGGCTTGACAGTTTGACACTGATTTCACAGAAATATCATAATGAACGCGCTATATATCTCGCTGAAAAATATTGCATACATGCTATAGGATATAACGCCAATCCATCGCCAATAGTCCACAGTCAGATAAAAAATACACTTCGTGAATACCTTGCCCGCGTCAAGATGTTCATCGACATTTACACTGGAAAAGCCTCTTGAAATGATATAAAATAAAATACGACCGTTGACGGGGTGTCGACGGTCGTATTTTTATGTTGATTGATACGGATATTACTCCATCAGCTTGCGATAGCGGCGGCGAGGCGGTTCTTTGCCTCCGTTGCGGGCTTTCTTGTACTCTTCATAGTCGGAGTAGGAGCCTTCGTAGAACACTACATTGCCTTCGCCTTCAAACGACAGAATGTGGGTGCATATTCTATCGAGGAACCAGCGGTCGTGGCTGACAACCACCGCACATCCGGCAAAGTCGTCAAGACCTTCCTCAAGGGCACGAAGCGTGTTGACATCGATGTCGTTGGTAGGCTCGTCGAGCAACAGCACATTACCTTCCTCCTTCAACGCCATGGCGAGATGCAATCGGTTGCGTTCGCCTCCCGAAAGCACACCGATCTTCTTCTCCTGGTCGGCTCCCGTGAAGTTAAACTTCGACAGATAGGCTCGTGCGTTGACATCGCGACCTCCCATACGGAATGTTTCGGTGCCTTGCGAAATCACTTCATAGACTGTCTTTTCAGGCAGCAGGTCATGGTGAGTCTGGTCGACATAGGCTATTTTGACAGTTTCACCCACATCAAATGTTCCGTTATCGGGCGTTTCCTGACCCATGATAAGACGGAATAGGGTAGTCTTGCCGGCGCCGTTAGGGCCGATTACACCGACTATGCCGTTGGGCGGAAGCGAGAAGCTCAGATCGTTGAACAGGCGCTTCTTTCCGAATGCCTTGGCAAGTGATGTAGCCTCGATCACTTTCTGACCAAGACGCGGGCCGTTGGGAATGAATATCTCAAGACGCTCCTCGCGTGCCTTTTGGTCTTCGTTGAGTAGTCGGTCGTAGGAGTTGAGTCGGGCCTTTCCTTTGGCCTGTCGTGCTTTGGGAGCCATGCGCACCCATTCAAGCTCGCGCTCAAGAGTCTTGCGACGCTTGCTGGCCTGCTTCTCCTCCTGAGCCATGCGCTTTGTCTTCTGCTCAAGCCATGAAGAGTAGTTGCCCTTCCAGGGTATTCCTTCGCCACGATCAAGCTCAAGAATCCATCCTGCAACATGGTCGAGGAAGTAACGGTCGTGGGTAATGGCGATTACCGTACCGGGATATTGCTGCAGATGCTGCTCGAGCCAGTCGATCGACTCGGCATCGAGGTGGTTGGTAGGCTCGTCAAGCAACAGCACATCAGGCTGCTGCAATAAAAGGCTACACAAAGCCACACGACGGCGCTCACCTCCCGAAAGGGTCTTGATAACCTGATCGTCGGGCGGACACTGAAGCGCATCCATTGCACGCTCAAGCTTAGAGTCGATATTCCATGCATCGGCGGCGTCAAGCTTGTCCTGCAATTCCGACTGACGGGCAATGAGTGCGTCCATCTTGTCTGGGTCGTCAAGCACATCGGGATCGCCAAATGCCTCGTTCACCTTGTCAAATTCGGCAAGCAGATCCATTATGGGCTGAACGCCTTCGCGAACAACCTCGATAACCGTCTTGTCGGGATCGAGTTGCGGATCCTGTTCAAGGTATCCCACCGAATATCCCGGCGAGAATACAACTTCGCCCTGATAGCTCTTGTCGAGGCCGGCGATTATCTTGAGCAGCGATGACTTACCGGAACCGTTAAGACCTATGATTCCTATCTTTGCGCCATAGAAAAATGACAGATATATGTTCTTTAAAACTTGTTTTTGAGGGGGATAGATTTTGCTCACTCCCACCATCGAGAAGATAATTTTCTTATCGTCAGCCATGTCGTTACAGGTTGATTGTTATGATTAATTATTTCTTGGGGGCGTAACGCACCGGATAGTCGCAGCGTGTCTTGCCGGTCACTATGCGGTTGAGTTTACCCTTGATCAATTGCTTGCGTATGGGCGAAATGTGGTCTATGTACATCTTGCCTTCGAGATGGTCACATTCATGCTGCACTATACGTGCCAGGAATCCGGTTATCTCCTCTTCGTGGGGCTCGAAGTTTTCATCGACCCACTTAAGGCGTATGTGTTCGATGCGAGGCACAGCCTCACTCAGGTCGGGCAGGCTGAGGCAGCCTTCGTCGCGCGTTATGGTTTCGCCGTCGAGCACCTCCACTTCAGGATTTATTAATGTGAACTTGCGGTCGGCACATTCGGGGAAATGTTCGGCAAAGGCATTGCTGTCGATCACCACGATGCGGTCGTTGCGACCTATCTGGGGGGCGGCCAGTCCTACACCGTCGGAACCGTACATCGTTTCCCACATGTCGGCGACGAGCTTTTTGAGCTCGGGATATTCGGGCGTTATCTCAGCCGATTCACGGCGAAGCACCGGGTGCCCGTAAAGATATATCGGTAATTTCATTATTGGTTATATGTTTTGCTTTGAATGTAGTCGTTTAATATTATCGTAGCAGCCATCTCGTCGACAATCGCCTTGTCGCGTCGACGGCTTTTGCGCATGCCTGAGTCGATCATGGCCCTATGAGCCATTGTCGAGGTGAATCGTTCGTCCCAGAACACGATTGGAATCTCTTCGGGTATCGCCGAGCGCAGCTTGCTTATGCCTGGCGTGATGTAGCGCATCGACTCCGACGGCTCGCCTCGCAGGGTAGTGGGCTTTCCCACAACTATTTCGTCGACCTGCTCCGAGGCAATATACCGCTTCACCCAATCGATGAGTTCATGGGTCGACACCGTTGTAAGTCCCGTGGCGACAATGCGCAACGTATCGGTCACGGCTATGCCGCAACGTTTTCGTCCGTAATCTATTGCCATTAATCGTCCCACGATACAAAGTTACTCATAATCCGTCATTCACGCAAAAAAGCATATATAAAATCGACAGCTTCACGGCGTGTCGCATACTTGCTTTTGGATAAGTGATACGGAATGATTATTTTTGCAAAAAATAGTAATCATGTCAGGAATAGCTAAAACCAATGCAGCAAGGCTGCTTGACAAGGCCCGGATTGCCTATGAGTTGATTCCCTATCGGGTCGATGAGAACAATCTTGCCGCCGACCATGTGGCCGAAGAGTTGGGCGAGGACATAAACAGGGTGTTCAAGACCCTTGTGCTTCACGGCGACAAGTGCGGATACTTCGTGTGTGTGATTCCGGGTAACATGGAGGTCGACCTTAAAGCCGCCGCCAAAACGGCCGGTGCAAAGAAGGTCGAGATGATTCCGATGAAAGAGTTGCTCCCGCTCACCGGTTACATTAGGGGAGGATGTTCACCCATAGGGATGAAGAAGGCATTTCCTACATATTTCCACTCCACGGCACTTGATTACGACTTCATCTATGTAAGCGCAGGGGTGAGAGGCCTGCAATTCAAGGTATCACCCGGCGACCTGATAGGCTACGTTAAGGCAACGGTGGCCGACATCGCCACACCAATGACTGAATAATTATGAATACATTTGGCAACATATATCGCCTGACTACGTTCGGCGAATCACACGGCCCCGCTGTGGGGGGGATAATCGACGGAATGCCGGCCGGCATAGACATCGACCTTGATGCCGTGCAGCATCAGCTCAACCGTCGCCGTCCGGGACAATCGACAATCGTGACGGCCCGCGATGAAAAGGACCGTGTAAAGATTCTGAGCGGAATGTTTGACGGAAAGACAACCGGAACACCTATCGGATTCATTGTCGAGAACGGCGATCAACATTCAAGCGATTATGAGAATATGCGCCACACATTCCGTCCGTCGCACGCCGACTATACCTATACCACAAAGTACGGGTTGCGTGACCATCGTGGAGGCGGCCGCTCGTCGGCAAGAGAGACGATTGCCCGCGTGGTGGGAGGCGCATTTGCCATGCAGGCTCTTGAGCGACTCGGCATAAGCATACACTCCTATACATCGACCGTGGGCGACTTGTCGCTCTCCGCCGATTATACAAAATACGATCTCTCGACAATCGACAGCAACGACGTGAGGTGCCCCGATGCTGAAATGGCCGCAAGAATGCGGGAGCTGATACGCAAGATAAAGGGCGAAGGTGACACCATAGGCGGCATTATCACTTGCGTCATAACGGGTGTGCCGGCGGGACTCGGCGAACCGGTGTTCGGCAAGCTGCATGCAATGTTCGGAGCTGCCATGCTCGGCATCAATGCCGTGAAAGGATTTGAATACGGAATGGGATTTGCCGGTGTAAGCCACCGAGGCAGCGAGATGATCGACCGTTTTGTCACCGATGCCAACGGAAAAGTGTCGACTACAACCAACAATTCCGGCGGGATACAAGGCGGAATATCCAATGGCGAAGACATCTATTTCAGAGTTGCGTTCAAGCCTGTGGCCACACTGCTGCAAGAGGTGCCTACGATTGACGATTCGGGAAATCCCGTGGTGCTGAAGGCGCGTGGTCGTCATGATCCCTGTGTATTGCCGCGTGCCGTGCCAGTGGTCGATGCAATGGCGGCTATGACTCTGCTCGACGCCTATCTGCTAAATAAGGCCACTCGCCTGTGATTGCTCCCCATGGCTGAAGCTTATCGTGACTATGCCGACTTTCTCGCCGAGCACTTCGACGGGAAGGTACAGAAGATTTCCATAAACGCCGGATTCTCATGCCCTAACCGTGACGGCACAGTGGGCAGGGGAGGGTGTACCTACTGCAATAACCAAACGTTCAATCCCGACTACTGCAAGCCGCAGCTGTCGGTAGCGGAACAGATTGAGAAAGGAAAGCGATTTTTCAGCCGCAAATATCCGTCGATGCGCTATCTGGCCTATTTTCAGGCCCATACCAATACATTTGCTGAAATAAGCCGACTTTCGGCTCTCTATGAAGAGGCTTTGGCGCAGCCCGATGTCGACGGATTGATAATAGGAACCCGGCCCGACTGCATGCCCGATGAACTGCTTGACTACCTGTCGCGACTTAATGAGAATCACTTTGTGATGGTGGAGTATGGCGCTGAATCGTCGTGCGAATCAACATTGAAGCTGATTAACCGATGCCACTCCTGGAACGACACCGTTGATGCCGTTAACCGCACTGCCGATGCCGGAATACCGGTAGGGCTGCATCTCATCTTAGGACTTCCCGAGGAGAACGATGACACCATCATGTCGACAATCGATGCAGTGTCGCAATTGCCCGTCGATACCGTTAAGCTGCATCAGCTTCAGGTAATAAAGGGCACGAAACTTGCACGCGACCTCGAGGCACGGCTGTACACTGTGCCCGGTTACACGGTCGATGAATATATTGATCTATGTTCGCGAATTGTTGCACGGCTGAATCCCTCCATAGCAATAGAGCGGTTTACGAGTCAGTCGCCTGCATCCCTGTTGATCTCTCCGCAATGGGGACTAAAAAACTACGAGTTCACCCACAAGCTCAACTCCTACCTCAAAACCAAAGGCATCAGGCAGGGCGACCTGTTCAATAGGTGATTTTGTCATTCTTGTCGACCCACATCTCAAATGCTTTTATAGCGCGTTTGCTATTGACATGTATGCAAGGTATGGCGCGTTCCACCGGCGGCTTGTCGAGTTGCTGATAGATGAACTTGTCACTAAAATTGATTCGGTCGGCATCCTCTTTGGTGTTTCCGTAGTATATGCGTTTCACGCCTGCCCAATAGAGTGCGCTAAGGCACATGGGGCACGGCTCGCAAGAACTGTACACAACGCATTGGTCGAGCTTGAATGTCCCCAGGGCCGCACACGCATTGCGTATGGCGTTCACTTCGGCATGGGCTGTAGGGTCGTTGTCGCGTGTCACGGAATTCACCCCGGTCGCAATGACAGTGCCATCAAGCACTATCACTGCACCGAAAGGCCCTCCTCCTTCGCTGACATTGACTTCGGCCAGTTCGGCCGCCATGTCCATGAACATTTCATCGACAGTTGTCAAGGCATTGAATTTATCCATAAATAAAAATGTTGAGTTGATATAGCTATAACACTCCTGTTCATGGATTTGTTAAATCGGAGGCAAAGATTTGTCGCGTCGTGATGCGTGGCGTTTGAGCCTTTTCAATGCGTTTCGATGTCGCTTTTTGTTGGTGTCTTTAGGCGTGGATTTGGCTATCTGAGGCGGGTTTGCAGCAATCGGTTCAGTTTCCGGCTCGGAGCTGCAAATATTGGGAGAATTATGAATTTTTGACGATTTTTCTTTCATGTCGGAGCTTCTGACCGCTCTTTTTCGGTCGCGTGCCATGCGGCTGTTTTGTCGTGCGATATATCGGCGGCGTATTGTAGGCATTATCAACATGAAGATGGCTCTCGGCACACCTTCGCTTACATCAATCACGGTCAAATCGCGCTGATAAGCCTCGATTGCATTGTATAACTCGTCCTGATAGTGCTTGGGTAATCGTATAATGGCATCGGTCCATTCCTTGTCAAATTTAAACTTGGGGCCTCGCTTGTTGTGTGATGTTTCCATATATCAATTTTATTTTTCGACAAAGATAATGCATCGCATAACCCGATTTCACCCCATAATGTCGCGAATGAATTCAAAATATTTATTAAATTCGCATAAATCAAAAATTAGCTACATCCTGAATTGCCGCATCAATGTTGGCCGATATGCAGCAATTGTTATAAGGTGAATGATGAAATCATTGTCGAGCGATTGATAAAGAAATATGGCAAGTCACATTGATTAGCTGCTCCGGTATTAATGATTTATTTCCTTTGATTGCTAATTTTAGCTATTTTTGTAAAACCATTTACGATTACATTCGATTATATATTGTATGGAAACAACATTAAACGGATATCTGCAAAGCTCCGTGCGAAAGAATTGGGAAGAGCTTGCTCTCACCGATTTCAACGGAGTGTCATTTCAATATCGCGACATAGCGCGTAAAATCGCCAAGCTTCATCTTCTGTATGAACAGGCCGGAGTGAAACGAGGCGACAAGATTGCCTTGTGTGGCAAGAACTCCTCACAGTGGGCTGTCGCATTCCTTTCGGCAATAACCTACGGAGCTGTGGCTGTGCCTATTCTGCATGAGTTCAAGGCCGATAACATACATCACCTTGTAACCCACAGCGAGGCAAAGCTCTTCTACACCGATGATGCAATATGGGAGAATCTCGACCCCGATTCGATGAACGGTCTTGAGGGTGTAATAAGACTTCACGATTATTCGCTGATAATGTCGCGAAACAAGCGTCTTACCAATGCCCGAGAGCATCTTAACGAGATATTCGGCAAGAGGTATCCCGAGCGATTCACTCCCGATGATGTCGTCTACTACAAGGAGAAGAAGGATGAATTGGCGTTGATAAACTACACCTCGGGCTCGATGGGATTCTCCAAGGGCGTCATGTTGACCTACAACAACCTGTGGAGCAACATTCAGTTCACAATCGACGGTCTTACTTTCCTTAATCCCGGCGATGGAATAGTGTGCATGCTTCCGCTTGCTCACATGTACGGCCTCATAGTGGAGCTGCTGCATCCGCTGGTAAAGGGGTGTCACGTTTACTTCCTTACCCGAATGCCCTCGCCGAGGGTTATCCTTGAGGCGTTTGCCACGGTGCGTCCCAAATTGATTGTGACGGTTCCGCTGATTATCGAAAAGATAGTGAAGACCAAGGTGTTCCCGCTGCTCGACAAGCCGTTGATGAAGCTGTTGATGCACATTCCCGTCATAGACGACCGACTGCTTGAGAAGATAAAGACTCAGCTCATGGGCGCATTTGGCGGAAATGTACAGGAGATAATCATTGGCGGTGCCGCGCTTAACAAGGATGTGGAAACATTCCTCCGTCGCATCAATTTCCCCTATACGGTGGGATATGGCATGACCGAGTGTGCTCCTCTTGTAGCTTATGCTCAATGGGACAAGCAGCGTCCCGGCTCGTGCGGACAGATTGTCGACCGAATGGAAGGCCGCATCGATTCACCCGATCCCGAGCATATACCGGGCGAATTGTGGGTGCGCGGCGACAATGTAATGAAGGGATATTACAAGAATAAAGATGCTACCGATGCCGTGATGAAGGACGGTTGGATGAATACGGGCGACCTTTGCACTATGGATTCCGACGGATTCATTTACATAAGAGGCCGCAACAAGAACATGATTCTCGGCCCGTCGGGACAGAACATATATCCCGAGGAGATTGAGCAGAAGCTGAACAATATGCCTTATGTGGCCGAATCGCTTGTCGTAGACAGCGACGGACAATTGGCGGCATTGATCTATCCCGATCTCGAGCTCGCAACCAAGCAGGGCATTCACACCGATACGCTCAGCAAGATAATGGACGACAACATAGCGGCTCTCAATAAGGATTTGCCGGCCTATTCACAGATTCGTAAGGTGAAACTCTATAACGAAGAGTTTGAAAAGACACCTAAGCGGTCGATAAAGCGTTATCTCTACCAGCATGCCAAGTGATGCTAAGAGCCGGTTCGACAATAAATGTTAACGGCTCTAAGATAAAGGATTACGGGGCGTGACATTCAACAGGATGTCACGCTTTTTTATTGTAAATTCCAAAATCACACCTTATATAATAAAAAAACAGTCAATGACTTTCACATTGCAGCTATTTATTGTAACTTTGCAAAAATTTTTTAAGTAGCACTAATAGTCCACTACATGAAAAAGAAATTTAACGAATACGACAGTTTCAATCTTTCAGATATCAATCGTCAAGTGCTCGACCGATGGAATAAGGAACATCTGTTTGAGCAGAGTATGAAGGTGCGCGAGGGGTGTCCCTCTTTTGTCTTTTATGAAGGCCCTCCTTCGGCCAACGGTATGCCCGGCATCCACCATGTCATGGCACGAACCATAAAGGACATCTTCTGCCGTTATAAGACGATGAAGGGTTTCCACGTTAAGAGAAAGGCCGGATGGGACACTCACGGACTGCCCGTAGAGCTCGGTGTGGAGAAAGCACTCGGAATAACCAAGGAAGATATCGGAAAGAAAATTTCGGTAGATGACTATAATGCCGCTTGTCGTCGCGAGGTGATGAAGTACACCAAGGAGTGGGAGAATCTTACCAACTCCATGGGTTACTGGGTCGACATGAATGACCCCTACATCACCTACGACAACCGTTATATCGAATCGGTGTGGTGGTTGCTCAGTCAGCTGCACAAGAAGGGTTACCTCTATAAGGGTTACACAATACAGCCCTATTCGCCGGCTGCAGGAACCGGCCTCAGCACCCATGAGCTTAACCAGCCGGGATGTTACCGCGATGTAAAGGACACTACGGTGACCGCCGCTTTCAAAATCGTGGATCCGCGTCCCGAAATGACAGAGTGGGGTACTCCCTGCTTCCTCGCATGGACCACAACACCGTGGACACTTCCGTCAAACACTGCACTGTGCGTTGGCCCGAAGATTGAATATGTGTGCGTACAGACCTACAATCCCTACAACGGAGAGAAAATAAGCGCCGTTCTTGCCAAGGAGCGCCTTTCGGCCTACTTCAAGGCTGAAGGAGCCGACATGCCGCTTGACGAGTACAAGCCCGGCGACAAGATTGTGCCTTACCGCGTAGTGGGTTCATATATCGGCAACGATCTTCTCGGAATGCACTACCAGCAGCTTATGCCCTGGGTTAAGCCCGTTGAGCGCATTGACGCCAATGCTCCCGGATTTGTACAGGATTACGCTGCCGCCAATCCCGAAAAGGTATTTTCAGTAGGCAAGGACAAGTTCGTTGAACTCGAAGCTGAAGCCTTCCGTGTAATCCCCGGCGATTACGTTACTACTGAGGACGGTACGGGTATCGTACACATCGCACCCACTTTCGGTGCCGATGACGCCAAGGTTGCCAAGCTTGCCGGCATCCCCTCGCTGTTTATGATAAACCGCAGAGGCGAAACACGCCCCATGGTCGACCTTACCGGTAAATATTACACAATCGATGAGTGCGCTCCTGAATTTGTGGATAAATGCGTCAACGTAGCCGCTTACGAGAAACATGCAGGTGACTATGTGAAGAATGCTTACGACCCGAAATTCAATGCCAACGGTAAGTATGACGAAGCCGCCGCATCAAAGAGCGAAGACCTGAACATAGTCCTGTGTATGGAGATGAAGCAGGCCGGAACCGCATTCAAGATCGAGAAGCATGTACACAACTATCCTCATTGCTGGCGAACCGACAAGCCCGTGCTCTATTACCCGCTCGACAGCTGGTTTATACGCACTACATCGGCTCGTGAAGCATTGATGGCCAATAACGAAACAATAAAGTGGAAACCGCAGTCGACAGGCACCGGCCGATTTGGCAAGTGGCTTGAAAATCTTCAGGACTGGAACCTGTCACGCAGCCGCTATTGGGGCACACCTCTGCCTATATGGCGCAGCGAGGACGGCACCGAGGAGATATGCATCGACAGCGTTGAAACACTTTACAATGAAATAGAGAAGGCTGTAGCCGCTGGCGTTATGTCGGCCAATCCCTACAAGGAAAAAGGATTTGTGCCCGGCGAATACACCAAGGCCAATTATGAGAAAATCGACCTTCACCGTCCCTATGTCGACGACATAGTGCTTGTGTCGCCTTCAGGCAAACCGATGCATCGCGAGCTTGACTTGATCGATGTGTGGTTTGATTCGGGTGCGATGCCCTATGCCCAGATTCACTATCCCTTTGAGAACAAGGAGGGTCTTGATTCGGGCGAACTCTATCCGGCCGATTTCATAGCCGAAGGTGTTGACCAGACACGCGGATGGTTCTTCACCCTCCATGCAATAGCAGGAATGGTGTTTGACTCGGTTGCCTATAAGGCCGTTATATCCAATGGTCTTGTGCTTGACCGTTTCGGCAACAAGATGTCAAAGCGACTCGGCAATGCCGTGAATCCGTTTGAGGCGATAGAGCAATTCGGATCCGACCCGTTGCGATGGTACATGATTGCAAATTCATCGCCATGGGATAACCTGAAATATGACTCGGAGGGTGTCAAGGAAACCGCCCGCAAGCTCTTTGCGACACTTTACAACACCTATTCGTTCTTTGCACTCTATGCCAATGTCGACGGATTTGACAACAGCGCACCGCAGGTTCCGCTGGCTGAGCGTCCCGAGATAGACCGCTGGATTCTCTCACTGCTCAACACGCTCATTCGTGAGGTTGACGAAGCTCTCGACGATTATGAACCCACCAAGGCAGCCCGTGCCATAAACGACTTTGTCAATGACAATCTCAGCAACTGGTATGTGCGTCTTAACCGCAAGCGTTTCTGGGGAGGCGAAATGGATGTCGACAAGTTGTCGGCTTACCAGACTCTGTACACCTGTCTTGAAACCGTGGCCTTGTTGATGGCTCCAATATCGCCGTTCTTTGCCGATCGTCTTTATACCGACCTGACTTCGGTCACCAAAGGCTCGACCGAATCGGTGCATCTGGCACTCTTCCCCGAGGCAGGAGAAAGCGACGAGAATCTTGAAGCACGCATGAAGCTGGCACAGGAGATAACATCGATGGTGCTTTCATTGCGCCGCAAGGTCAATATAAAGGTGCGTCAACCGCTGTCGACATTGATGATTCCCGTGCTCGATGAAGCACAGAAGGAGATGATAGAGTCGATGGCCGACTTGATACTCAATGAGGTAAACGTAAAGACCATAAAGTATGTAGGCAACGATGAAGGTGTGCTCGTAAAACGCGTTAAACCCGACTTCAAGAAGCTCGGCCCGAAATTCGGAAAGGCTATGAAGAGCGTTGCCGCCGCCATAAGCTCCATGTCACAGGCCGATATCGCCGCACTGGAACGTAACGGCTCGATGGAGTTTGACATCGACGGTGTCAAGGCTTCGGTTGAGCTTGCCGATGTTGAAATAATATCGGAGGACATTCCCGGATGGCAGGTAGCCAACGACGGCAATATAACCGTCGCTCTTGATGTGACAATCACCGACGAACTGCGCAACGAGGGTATAGCACGTGACATAGTGAACCGCATCCAGAACATACGTAAGGGACGCAACTATGACATTGTCGACAAAATCAAGCTCACGTTTGCTCCCGATCCGGCTACCGAGGAGGCAATCAAGGCCTATGGCGACTATATAGCCAAGCAGGTACTTGCCACCTCACTGGAAGTGGCACAACTTGCCGATGATGCTGCGGCCGAGGTTCTCGACATTGACGGAACCGAAGTCAAGGTACTCATAGAACTGAACAACTAAACCTAAAATAATTAAAAGCACTACAACCATGAGCGAAAAGACAAGGTATACCGATGAAGAACTCCAGGAATTCAAGGAGTTGATTCTCGCCAAGCTTGAAAAGGCACAGCGCGACTACGACCTGTTGAAAGCCAACGTGATGAACAATGACGGCAATGACACCGCCGACACATCGCCCACATTCAAGGTGCTTGAAGAGGGCGCAAGTACATTGGGAAAAGAGGAGGCCGGACAATTGGCACAGCGTCAGATGAAGTTCATTCAACATCTTCAGGCTGCACTCGTGCGCATCGAGAACAAGACCTACGGAATATGCCGTGCAACCGGCAAGCTGATTCCCAAGGAGAGGCTTCGTGCTGTTCCCCATGCAACATTGAGCATCGATGTAAAGCAGCAAAACAGCAAAAAGTAGAACAACAAAACAAAAAAAGAAATAAATTTGATGAAGCTGTCCAAAGGCTGGCTCGCAACGATCATTATAATCGGCGTACTTTTAATCGACCAGATTTTCAAGATTTGGATTAAAACTCATTTCTATCTTGGTGAAGAGTACAAAATAGCCGATTGGTTCTATCTCTATTTTATAGAAAACAACGGTATGGCATTCGGAATGGAGGTGGGAAGCAAACTGTTTCTCACCCTGTTCCGCATTGTTGCTGTAGCGGCACTGATCATCTATATATGCCGTATAAAGGGTAAATCCTACATCAAGAGCGGCTATATAGTGTGTTTCGCGCTGATTACGGCAGGAGCGGCCGGCAATATTATAGATTCCGTGTTTTACGGATTGATATTCAACAATCCTTATCCCCCCGAGGTGGCTACGATGTTTCCTCCTGAAGGCGGATATGCGGCCTTGTTCCACGGCAAGGTGGTCGATATGCTTTATTTCCCGTTGTTCAGCTTCTATTGGCCTGAGTGGATGCCTTTTGTAGGAGGCGACCATTTCCTGTTTTTCCAACCGATATTCAACATCGCCGATGCCGCTATCACCGTTGGTATCCTCGTGTTGATAATATTCTATTCCAAGTATCTCTCTTCGCCTCACAAGTCGGAAGAGATTGCCGAATCGAATGACAGTAATAACAAATAACCGCTGAGTCACTTGCCCATGCGCCGTTTTGTCACAATATTCAAAACATTGTTCATCGCTGCGATAGCAGGTTCCATGTTTCAGGCCTGCGACCGCACACCCGACTATGTAATCGGGCCAAAGGAGATGACATCACTGCTTGTCGACATACACAAGGGTGAGAGCGTAATCGACCTTAACCGATCGGCCTACAGCAGTGACTCAATGCGCAAGGTTGTCAAGCAGTCGATATATGCCAAACACGGCGTAACGGCTGAGCAGGTCGACACTTCGCTCGTGTGGTACGGACACAATGTGGAGAAGTACATAGAGATCTACGACGGCGTGATCGAACAGCTTGAAAAGGACATCAAGAATGCCGATGTGTCGTCGGGCGGCGAGCGTCTGCATCTTGCAGTCGTGGGTGACTCGGTCGATGCATGGAGTGAGGTGCCTTATCGTCATTTCTTCAACGGAGAGCCGGTTGACAACGTTAAGTTCTCATTTTCGCATGACGAGAACTGGGAGAAGGGCGATGTATATACCTGGCGTTTCTACGCCAACAACCGATTGTCGACAATCAATTGGACGATGGCTGTCGACTATACCGACGGTACGAGCGATTACATGACATCATCGGTCAACCAGGACGGATGGAATGAACTGAAACTTGTCACCGATTCGGCTAAGACGGCAAAATATATCTATGGCAACATCTCCATGAACCCCATACCCGGCGAAAGCGTGTATCTCGACAGTATATCGCTTGTGCGCTCGCGATTCTCGCCAAGCACCTATTTCCGAGGTAATATAAAGGAGTACCGTAACGGAAAGAAATAATAGGTGGATTATGAAGCGTTATCTCGCTCATGCAGTGCTTGACCGAGGAGTTATACATTACACGGCGCTATTGTCGGTTGACGGCAATGAGATGTCGATAGAGCCATTTGAGCGCGAAACTTCATCAACCGAATTCTTCCCCGGAATAATCATTATAGCATCATCGGAAGCCGTCACATCGGCCGATAAGGATGAACTTGCCGCCATTGCATCTACTCCGGCTACGTTAAGACAACGTAGCGCATTGTTCAACGACTACATGACAAGCCACAATCTATACCGCAAGTCGGATACCGAATCCCCCGAAATCATATTCCTAAAGTGAGAGAGTCGCTCTATTTATCAGTTGGCCACAGTCCTGCTGATTTAACTTTGTCGGTCAATTCCGAAGCCTCGTTTTCGTTTAATTGGCGTTTAGTTGAGTCACGCTTTATTGTATTGGTATTGCGTTCTTTTCTCACGCCTTTCTTAAGTGCTTGCAGTTCCTTTTTAAACTCAGCCTTTTCGCGAATATACTCCTCTTTCATCTTCTCATACTCGCGGCGAAGCTCTTCCTGCTCTGCTTCCAACTCTTCCTGCTCTTTGGCAAATTCCATTTGTTCGGCCTCATAATCGGAGTCAGTGGTGTGACGACATGCCACAAAAATTAGAGCTGACATCGCCAATGCAATCATTGCTGTTTTCTTCATAATTTTCTTAATTATTATCTATTGTCTTTGGTTTCGTAGTAGTTCTGGATGCCGTCAACAACATCTACATTTACGCTTTTGCCTCCTGCGAAATTCCATGTAAGCGAAAATCCCACATACTGTACCGGAGTAGTATATTTATATGAAACTTTGTTTGCGTCGGCATATCGGTCGAGTTTTCGACGATTTCCTATAGGAGTAAAATCCAATGCAACCTGAAGGTTGTCATTCAGGAATGTTCGGTAAATTTGTCCGCTTACGTTGTAAACGACATGATATGTGCGGTCGAGAGTGCGGAACGTAGGCTCGAAATTGGCGTTAAGCATTCCTCCCCAGCCATGACCGAATCGGAAGTTGTTGTTGAAGTAAAAATACTCCTTGACGCGAGTCTTGTTGTAATGTATTCCGTCAAGCATAGTATTCTCCGGAGTAATTTCTACGCGGCCTGAGAGTTTGAAACACCACACCCGTGACGGTGATTCGATCCATTCCGCACCGAAACCCCATACACCCTGACTATTGATGTTTAATGGCATCGTATAGAATACATCGGGATTCTCTCCGCTTTGCAATGTCTGCCAGTAGATACGGTCATGCGACACGGCATAAAGAGCGGTGATGTTGATTTTGTTTCGCAGTAGCGACAGTCCGGCCATGACAATGTCGGCCGACTGAGCTTTGAGATCGGGATTTCCTACGGTGTAGTTATATGCGTCGCTCCAGTTTATGACAGATGATATGGCAGTGTAGGGGATATCGCTCAATGTTCGTTTGTAGCTTACCATTAAGGCATGGTCCATTCCCGGGCCAAACGGCATCATCACCTGAACAGTGGGATTCATTGACCATTGGGTGTTTGTGTTTTTGCGATTGGCTGAACGGTCTTCGTAGGTTATACGGTTTAGTTGCCAGTTCATCCCGGCACTGTATTTAAGTTTCCAAATCCGGCCTTGTGCCGAGGCATATACAATAGGGGTAAGGCCGGAGGTTTTGGTTGGAATGTCGCTCGTTTCAAATCTGTCGTTTTTAAGGATGTCGGCAGGAGTGTAAGATGACGATATAAACTGTGCGGATGCACCGAACTTCCATATAAGAGAGCGGCTGTGCGGATACATGAAATCGGCTTTGAATTTCCAAAGATTTAGATTGGTGGTTTCCTTTATTGCAGCCGCTCTTTCCGAATCGAGAAAATAGCTACTGTTGTCATTGCTGTGACGGTTAAGATAGTCGGCTGTAAGTTGCAATTGAGTGCCGCGTGATCCAAGCGGTTGCATGAACATTATTGTACCTTCCTGCAACGATGTATTTTCACGGATGCTGACCGATGAAATTGTGTTGCCGTCATAAGACACGGATGACGGGCGGGGCGATGACATGGATATAAGATAACTGCCTCCCAATTGTGCGCCTGATTGAAGCTGTTGTGTGAGGCTAAGACGATTTCTGAAATTGAATCCGTGAGATTTTGAGGTTTCAGTCAGGAATGTGTGAAGGTCGGGACCGCTTAATGTTTGAGCGGAATTCTCCTCAAATTTTGTGTTCCCGGCATATAGATTATTGTATACGCTTAATCCCTTATATCGATAGTTTATCATACCGCTTATTCCCGCATTACCGAAGTCGCAACTTCTGTACCAGTCGGCATTTGCCAAGATACTTCCGTAATAGCCTCCCTCAGGAGGACAACGGAGTGTAATCATTATGCTTCCTCCGCTGAGTGATGCATTATGGTCGGCTCCGGCAAGGTATTTTACCTGCACCTTATCGATCATTTCACCGGGGATGTTGTCAAGTTCCGACAGGTCGGAGAGTTTCACGCCGTCAACGTATATCTCACTTGCGACAAGTCCGTTGATTTTGAATGTGCCGTTTTCGTGTGATATGTTTGGGAGAAAACCGAGGACATCGACTGCGGGTTTGCCTTTTGTTATATCAGAACCGCGAAGATTGGTGGTGTAGCCTTCGGCATCGGTTGTCGTGCGAGAGGCAACTACCGTCACTTCATTAAGTCGGCGTTCGGTTTGTGCGGCCGCCGAAAGCCATGTGATGATTGCAATTAGAATCAAAACTGATTTTTTCATATCGTTTGGTTTTTGAATTTTTACACTGCAAAATTAGCGTAGACATGGCTTTCATGCCTACTTAAACAATGACAAAATTCTCTTAAATTAGATATGTAATCAGTTGATATTCAGTGGGTATTACTTATTGAAATCTTAAATCGCCCTTTAGCGGCCTTAAGCCTTCCCTGATGAGGGTTTACGGGTAGCCAGAAACGTTATGAAATCTTCTTTGGGGAGTAATCTGAGCTTCTTTCTGATAGATGTTTTGCTGACATAAACTGAGTTTGAGGTCTGCTGAATCAATACCCCGATCTCCTTTGTCGAGAATCCGGCACGAAGGAGGCAAAGAATCTGTATCTCCCTTTCGGATAGCAATCCGGGATAATCGTTCAACAGGTTAGCGTGGAAATTATTGTAAAGCTCGTCGATTACGGGATAGAGTTCCGACCAGTTTACCAGGGCATCGGTTTCCGAATCCGAATTGCCGGCGTTGCTTATCTTTTTAAGCGCTTCTTGGTTATGGGCTGTAGGAGCTTCGGCAAAAGCCCTGATTATGTCGATCTGCAACAACAGCGTTTTCTTAAGGAGTGCCTGCTTATCATCGGGCGAAGGTTTTGTCGCAGCCATTGCAAGCTGTTCCAATGCCTCTATCCGTTCTTCGGCCTCTATAAGCTTCTGTCGGCGACGATGAGCGACAAAAACGATTACCGCCACAATGATTACTCCCGCAAGCATTATCAAGATTATAAACAACCATAGATGTTGATGCCTGATGGTAAGCTCATAGTTGCTGCGACTTAAATCGTAAGCACTCTCAAGAGCATCGTCACGTTCCTGTCGCTTTACTTCAAGGTCGTTGCTCACTTTTCTCAGCGAGTGGGCAGTATTTGATAGTCGGCTAAGCGAGAGAGCCCCGCTATGCTCGTAGTCCAGCACAATCTTTAGAAACTCAAGATAGGAAGCCGCCACCGGATCACGGTCGAACATATCCATGTCCAGGCTGTCGACAAGATTGACATATTTTGTGGCTTCATTAATGTTTCCGGAGTTCAACTGAAGATTAACCATAGGAATATAGAACTCTACAAGCTTATCGGAGGGCACATTTTTCATCCGCCCGATTACATCCTTTAGGATCGCTACTGCCTGTGGAGAAGTTTCACGGTATTCACCAAGGGCTGCGGCATAATTTATGCGCATATACAGCCATTCGTTTGAGCCTTCTTCGGGAGCATCGGGTAGGGCAAAAAGAGAATCACATAACGCCACTGCATCCTTGCTTCTATTCAACGCTACAAGCGGGGTTATTTTCTTTATCTCGAAATCAAGACGCTCGTCACCATCGTGGGCCAATTTTATCTGACGGTCGATTATTATTAATGCCCTTTCATAATCTTTGTCAGAGAACGAGAAGCCGAGAAGCACTTGATTCAAATGTTTCTGAATATCGCAAGGCATGTCGTTTACTATCGAATCGATCAACGCCCAAGCTTCATTTTTACGCTCCAACGAACGAAGATGATTGGACTGTGCTATAGCCGATTCAATATATGACGCAGTATCACCTGCCGCCTTATAAAATTCGACCGCCTGCGACAAAAGCGTGTCGGTTACGAGCGACCTTCCCATATACATATTGGCTTTGGCTCGGGTAAGTGCATAGTCGGCTTTCAGTTTCTTATCTTTCAGATTGTTGAAATCCAAATTTTTAAGAAGCATATATGCACTGTCGGGCCTTTCATCAACAATTCGTGCTGAAGTTTCCAAGAGCCGGCTTTCCGCACCGCCGCATGACCAAAGAGGTAGCAGGCAAAACAGTATCAACGCATATCGGATGATTGAGTTTATTATCATATTCCCGTGTATTAATGCGCAAATTTACGTATTTGCAGTAATTTACGCAAACGTAACGGGAGCAATACAAGTAGATATAAAAAAGTGGCGCAACATCGTTAAAATGTTGCGCCACAATCAAGATTGTTATAATATCTTACGATTATTCTTCACCATTGAGGATTTCAAGCATCTTTATGGCCGATACGGGAATACGTGTACCGGGGCCGAAGATTGCTGCAACACCTGCCTTGTAAAGGAAGTCGTAGTCCTGAGCGGGGATTACACCACCGGCGGTTACGATGATATCCTCGCGACCAAGCTTCTTGAGTTCTTCGATAACCTGAGGAATCAAAGTCTTGTGACCTGCGGCAAGTGATGATACACCGAGAATGTGGACATCGTTCTCCACAGCCTGACGGGCTGCTTCGGCCGGAGTCTGGAACAAGGGACCCATGTCGACATCAAATCCGCAGTCGGCATAACCGGTAGCTACAACCTTTGCACCGCGGTCGTGTCCGTCCTGTCCCATCTTGGCAATCATGATACGAGGTTGACGACCTTCTTTCTTAGCAAACTCTTCACACATGCGCTGTGCGCGGATGAAGTCGGGATCTTGTTTTGTTTCGTTGCTGTACACGCCTGAAATAGTTCTGATTACTGCTTTATAACGGCCTACAACTTCTTCGCAGGCATCTGAAATCTCACCAAGTGTAGCACGGAGTCCGGCAGCCTTGACTGCAAGGTCAAGGAGGTTGCCCTTCTTGGTGCGAACACATTCGGTAATGTCAGCAAGAGCTTTCTTGACAGCCTCTTCGTCACGGTGAGCCTTTACATCGTTAAGACGCTCGATCTGCTCTTTGCGCACCTCGGTGTTGTCGATTTCAAGAATGTCGATGGGATCTTCGTGATCAAGACGATACTTGTTGATACCTACGATAGTCTGACGACCTGAGTCGATGCGGGCCTGAGTGCGGGCTGAAGCCTCCTCGATGCGGAGCTTGGGAAGTCCGGTTTCGATAGCCTTGGCCATACCGCCGAGCTTCTCGATTTCCTGGATGTGCTCCCATGCACGATGTGCGATTTCGTTGGTAAGAGCTTCAACATAGTAGGAACCGCCCCACGGGTCAACCTGCTTTGTAACGTAAGTTTCTTCCTGGATATAAATCTGAGTGTTACGTGCGATACGTGCCGAGAAGTCGGTAGGAAGTGCGATAGCCTCGTCAAGAGCGTTGGTGTGAAGCGACTGAGTGTGACCGAGAGCGGCACCCATGGCTTCGATACATGTACGACCAACGTTGTTGAAGGGATCCTGCTCGGTGAGCGACCATCCTGAAGTCTGAGAGTGAGTACGCAGTGCGAGTGACTTGGGATTCTTGGGATTGAACTGGCTTACAATCTTGGCCCAAAGCATACGTGCGGCACGCATCTTGGCGATTTCCATGAAGAAGTTCATACCGATTGCCCAGAAGAACGACAAGCGCGGAGCAAACGAGTCGATGTCCATGCCTGCATTCACACCTGCACGCAGATATTCAAGACCGTCGGCAAGAGTATAGGCGAGCTCGATGTCGCAGGTTGCACCTGCTTCCTGCATGTGGTAACCGGAGATTGAAATCGAATTGAACTTGGGCATGTTCTTTGAAGTGTATTCAAAGATGTCGGCGATTATTCGCATTGAGAATTCCGGCGGATAGATGTAGGTGTTACGTACCATGAACTCCTTGAGGATGTCGTTCTGTATAGTACCGGCCATCTCTTCAAGCTTGGCACCCTGCTCAAGACCTGCATTGATGTAGAATGCAAGCACGGGAAGCACGGCACCGTTCATGGTCATTGACACTGACATCTTGTTCAAGGGTATACCGTCGAAGAGCACCTTCATGTCCTCAAGCGAGCAGATTGAAACACCTGCTTTGCCGACATCACCTACAACACGTTCGTGGTCGGCATCGTAACCGCGGTGAGTAGCAAGGTCAAATGCAACCGACAATCCTTTCTGTCCCGATGCAAGGTTGCGGCGGTAGAAAGCGTTAGATTCGGCAGCAGTCGAGAAACCTGCATACTGACGGATTGTCCAAGGACGAAGGGGATACATGGCGCTGTACGGGCCACGAAGGAACGGGGGAATACCTGACATGAAATTGAGGTGTTCCATTCCTTGAAGGTCATCCTTGGTGTATATGGGTTTTACGGGAATCAACTCGGGAGTGAGCCAATCTTCACCGTGAGCTACGGCACCATGCTGAGCGCCGAAAGCATCCTTTGTAATATCTATTGTTTTAAAATCGGGTCTCATTGCGATAGGTTATTTAAGAAGTTTGGCGTTGAATGATTGAAGTGTTTCGAGAACGTTGCAGCGAACGTGGATGAAGTCGTTGATGCCGAGTGCCTGAAGCTCTTCCATGCAAGCGGGAGCACCTGCCACAACAAACATTGCGCGACCGTCGAGGTACTTGTAGGCCTCGGGGGCGAGTGTTGCATACTCGTCATCGCTTGAGCAGAGCACGATTACATCGGCACCCTTTTCAAGAGCGGCGTCAACACCCTGCTGAACGGTGTCGAATCCGAGGTTGTCGATAATCTCGTATCCGGCGCATCCGAAGAAGTTGGTTGAGAACTGTGCACGTGCAAGACGCATTGCAAGATTTCCGATAGTGAGCATGAACACCTTCGGACGATTTGAAGCAGCCTCGGTTGCAAGACGCAGAGCCTCGAAGTCGCTTGCGGCACGCTTCATCGAGAGGCCTTCGCCCTCGTTGGCGTCACCATGGTGGCATCCGCAGTTGCATCCGGTGTTCTCAATCTTTCCGGCGGCGGTTTCATTTACATTGGGGTACTGGTTGGTTCCAAGCAGAATCTCCTTGCGGCGGGCAACATCGGTGTGACGCTTTGCCGAAGTTTCGTTGACTGTCTTCTGGATCGAGCCGTCGTTGATGCAAGCGAGGAATCCGCCCTTGTCTTCGATGTCGATGAAGAGCTTCCAGGCTTCCTGTGCAAGTGAAACGGTGAGGGTTTCAACATAATAAGAACCTCCGGCAGGGTCAACTACCTTGTCAAGGTGGCTCTCTTCCTTAAGCAGGAACTGCTGATTGCGTGCAATGCGCTCCGAGAATGCATCGGGAGTCTTGAACGGAACATCAAACGGGGTAGTGGTGATCGAGTCAACTCCGGCAAGAGCAGCCGACATGGTTTCGGTCTGTGAACGGAGAAGGTTCACATGAGCGTCATATATAGTCTGGTTGAAACGCGAAGTTATTGCATGAGCCATCATCTTGCATGAAAGCTTTGATTCGGGCTTATACTGCTCAACAATCTGTGCCCACACCATGCGAGCGGCGCGGAATTTTGCAAGCTCCATGAAGTAGTTTGATGAAATGCCCATGTTGAACTTGATGCGGTGAGCGACTTCGTCGGCCTTTACACCTGCATCGGTGAGTATTGTCATCCACTCGGCACCCCAAGCCATAGCATAACCGAGTTCCTGGTATATGTAAGCTCCGGCGTTGCAGAACATGAATGAATCCACAGAGAGAACTCTCATTTCGGGAACTGACTTAACCACCTCGAGAAGTTCAAGAGCTATAGCCTTGATGTCGCCGGGGAATTCAGTGCCGTGCTTGAGGGCGCGACGCATGGGATTGAAGTCGATTGAACCGCGGAAGTTGGTGAGGTTGTTTGTTTCGCGCAGATACTCAACGATTACCTTTGCAGTTTCAACGGCGTGACGGGGGCAGCACTTGAAGTTAAGTTCATATTTTGCCACATCAATGCCGTCGAGAAGCTCACGAACAGCAGCTACATTATCGAGTGTAACATTAAAACCGAGCGAAGTAACGCCCTTAGTGATAATGTCGCGGGCAACTTCATTGGCTTCTTTAGGAGTTTCGGCAAGAACCTCCTGACGGATAAGCCAGTCGTTGTCGGTACGGGTTCCGCGAACGTAAGGATATTCACCCGGAAGGGAATCGGTAGTCTTAAAGTCGGCTATGTTCTCGGCACGGTATACGGGCTGAACGTTAAAGCCTTCATTTGTTCTCCAAACCAATTTCTTGTTAAAGTCGGCGCCTTTCAAGTCAGCTTCGACCTTGGCTCTCCACTCGTCGTAGGAGCACTCAGGAAACATGTCGAACAATTTTTCTTTTTTTTCTGCCATGATTTTGGTATTAATTTATAGTTTTATAGAAAAATGCTTTCAGGTATAAATCACTATTATATGCAATAGTGCTATAATACATGACAAAGGTACAAAATCGCTTGAAATTTAAGCAAAAATTTATTGCATTTTCTATCTAAATATGGAAAAATTTCCATATTTGGCCGCTTTGTCTATTTACGTGGGTTGATTATTCGTTCGCCGAGGAATTTTGCAAACTCTCCGCGAAGGCGTTGAAGCTGCACGTGACGCTCCATAAGCTCGCGTATCACCTCCTTGTCGGGCGACGGGGTGGAGTAGGCGGCCTTTATGTCGTCATGAAGCTTGCGGATGCGGCACTCAAGTATTGCATCCTTGAATTCGTATATGGATCTCGGCACAAGTTCGGGCAAGCGGTCTTCATCGGTTTCGATCTTTGCATATTTCGTGTGAACCTTGCTCAGGGTGTGCTTGTCGCTTACGAGTTCAAGTGTCAGATTACGTATGCTGTCATCGGGATGTGAACAGAGGATTTTCTCTATATACATCATTCCGTACTCACGCTGTCCTTTGAAATAGAGCTGATCGGCGCGCTCCACAAGCTCTTTTTCCCTTACCGCTATGCTGTTCAGGTCGGTAACGGTTGTGCGTATCTCCTCTTCGCCGGCCGCAATGTAACGCTCACGCTCCTTCAGCAGCGTTTCATTGTTTCTTTGGTTGTCCTCCTCCCATGTCATCGATGAGCACTTGATGGCCTCCTCAAAGGTCTTCTCTATGTCGGGGTTTGAGAATTTAAGATCATCGTTTTTAAGCTCCTCATTGACATAGTCGATGACTTTTACCGATATGGGATTGCCGATGTCGTCGTAATCCTCACACAACTCCAACATTCCGTAACGCAGCACGTAACGCAGTATGCCTTGCTCGTAAGCCCGAAGAAAGCTTGAATTGGAATCGACCGACGATGGCTGTTGCTTCACTTCGGCGGCTGCCTCGACCGGTTTTGCCGGCTCTTCAACATTCACGATGTCGCTTATGGTTTCCGCTGCCGCTTCCTGTTGCTTTTTGAGGTTGTCCTTGCCCACACGCTCCATAAACAGCTTGTTGACCTGCAATGCCACGATGCGGTCGTCGATTTCAAGCATTCGGCTGCACTCGGTTATGTAGACATTGCGGGTGATGGGGTTGGGTATGACTGCAATTGAGCGCACGATGTCGTTGATGACTCTCGACTTGGCTATGGGATCGTTCTTGACTCCGTTCAGCAATATTGAGGTCTTGAACTGAAGGAAGTCGGTTTCGTTGGCGGAGATATATTCCTCCAACTCCGATGATGTGTGCTTCTGTGCAAATGAGTCCGGGTCATCGCCGTCGGGGAGCAACAGCACCTTTATGTCGAGCCCTTCGGCAAGAAGCATGTCGATACCGCGCAACGACGCCTTTATTCCGGCAGCGTCACCGTCATATATTACGGTTACATTGTCGGTAAACCGATGGATGAGTCTTATCTGGCCGTCGGTCAACGATGTTCCCGATGATGCGACAACATTCTCGATGCCCGACTGATGCATCGATATCACATCCATATACCCCTCGACAAGAATGCATTTGTCGTGCTTTACAATGGCCTGCTTGGCCTGGTAAAGTCCGTAGAGTTGATAGCTTTTCTTGTAAATGAGTGACTCGGGTGAGTTGACATATTTGGCGACATCCTTTTTCAAGGTTCGGCCGCCGAATGCTATCACTTTGCCCGAAATGGAGAATACCGGAAACATAACGCGTCCCTTGAAGCGGTCGTAAACACGCCCCTGGTCGGTCTTTATGCACAATCCGGTTTCAATAAGATACTTCTCGTTATAGCCACGTGATTTTGCTGCATTCAGCAAGTCGTTGCTCTTCTCAAGCGAATATCCAAGTCGGAATTTCTTTATCGAGGCCTCGTTTATGCCTCGGTCAAGGAAATATGACAACCCGATGTCACGGCCATCGTCGGTTTCTTGCAGATTTTTCTCAAAATGTTTCAAAGCGAAATCATTCACGGCAAGCATGCTTTCGCGCTCCGATTCCTCTTCGCGCTCTTTATCCGACATTTCATGCTCCTTGATTTCGATGTTGTATTTACGTGCAAGATAGCGAAGGGCCTCGTAATAGCTCATCTGTTCGTGCTCCATGATGAAATTCACGGGACTGCCGCCTTTGCCGCAGCTGAAGCACTTGCATATATTCTTAGATTTGGACACCGAGAACGACGGAGTGCGCTCATTGTGGAACGGACAAAGCCCGAGATAGCTGCTGCCTCTGCGTTTCAGATGCACGAAGTCGCTGACCACCTCCACAATGTCGGCGGCGTCAAGAATGCGCTGTACTGTTTCCCGATCGATTTTCTTCATGACGATGACAAAATTAGCAAAAAAAAATAAGACAGCCTCCCGGCTCCCTTATTTTTCGCTTGTTGCTTGTTGAATATCTATTCTGTCTTTATTGGAAAGTTACGTATGAAAAAGTATTCTGTTATTACCTTTTAAGTATTTCGTGTTGCTCATGATACGGATTTCCTAGTTAGCTAAGAAGATTCGCATTGGTGATTGATTCCTTCGTTCAATCACATTGCAAAGGTAATAAATTGTTTTTAAACTTAATGCATATAAGGTTATATGTTTTACAACATAAAATTACACTCCGCAACTTTAACGGCATGTATAATTATAAAAAATAATAGCCCTAAAATTAAAAATCGTAATCATTTATATTTGCGCGAGAAAATGTTGCGAATTGAAACTTAATTAAAATAAGTTAAAATCAAATTCCTGCTTTACAGATGCAAGCGGAGGGCCGTGAAATGCTATATTCACGGCCCTCCGAGATGTCATTTTGTCAACTTAATATATTATATAGGATGTGAGAGGTGTTAAAACACCTGAAATCTTGCCGTCTTTCACTTTGAAAGTCGTGTCATGTACCTTGTCGACATATTCACCGTCCTTCAACGTGGTGGGCAGGTCGATCGATGCCTGTTCTTCTCCTATATTAATAAGAGCAACACCCTTGTTGCCGCGGGCCACTTCGATGACAGCACCGTTGTCGGACACGAATATCGATTCAGGCTGTCCGTGCATTGCGTGGCGGAACTTGTTTACGGCAACCACCTCGGGATTCATGAACTCATCGTTTCCGCGTGCGCCTACACGATTGTTGCCCCAGTAGTTGTCGCGGGTGCTTCCGGCCGGGCGGCTGAAGAACAAGGGAACACCGTTCTGACGGGCAGTGAGGAATACGTAACCTTCACGAATCAACTCGTCGCTGATGCCGGCCGATTCATGCTGATTGGCATAGGTGTCGTGCGATTCAACCCAAGTGACAAGCTTCGTGGGGTCGGCTTTGTGATGCCATGATGCAAGGCTGTCGGCATAATAGTTGTGATTTACAAGAGCGTTACGCAGTGCATGTCCGTAAGCGCTTGCAGTAAGGCTCATATATTCGGCATATTCATCCTCCTTTACGTTCTTGTCCTGAAGCACTTCGCCATATATGAACAGGCTGTCGGGCATCGACAGGGTTATGTCACGTATGGGTTCGCGACCGGTGGCTATGTCCCAGAAGTTGTTACGCTCGGCAAGCGAGTCGAGGGGGTCCGACGGCAATCCGATGTGTTTTGCCGTGTCATAGCGGAATCCGCGTGCGCCGCAAGCAATCAGATCGTTGACATATTTCATGTAGTAGTACTGGAAGTCGGGATTCTCGGTGTTTACATCGGGAAGACCACCCATCTTTCCTGTCGTACACTGATAACGGTCGTTATAATCGATAATATCGTTGAGTCCGTTGGCGTGGAACAGCTTGTCATGACCGCCTACTGCACTGTCAAGGTCGGCGGTTACTGCCGTGTGGTCTACCGCAGTGTGGTTGGGGAGCACATCGACAATCACCTTTATGCCATATTTTGCGGCGCTGTCGCACATAGCCTTGAACTGGTCGCGGTCGCCGAGAAGATAGTTACCGATCTTCCAGTCGATCGGCTGATAGTAGTAGTACCATTTTCCGGTAACCGAGTCGCCGGGCTGGCTGTATAGGGCCATACCGCCGCCTTCGCCCACATAGCAAGTGTTGGCAGGTGATGTCTGCACATAATCAAACCCCGCATCGGCAATATTTTTCATATTGGCTGCAATCGTGTCAAACGACCATGACCAGGCATGGAGTATGACATCGTCGTTGGTTACAGCTTCGGGAGCTTTCTTATCGCCTCCGCAGGATGCAAGTAATGTCGACAGTGCTGACACTGCCAACAATGATTGAATTGAATGTTTCATTTCGTGTTATAAATAGAGTTGGATTAATTATTTTACGCTTCGTCAAAGTTAATAATTATTTTTCATATAATAAAGTAGATTGCCCGGTGAAAATATGGAAGCAAAATGAGGTTATTGTTGGCATTTAGTAGCCAATATGCGGCTTGAATATGTTAAATCGCCACTTTAAGTCACAAAATCATTGAAATATGTCAAATAAAAACACTTTTATGAAGAAAAATCACACAAAATAGTTGGATTATATTGCAAATTGATTAACTTTGCAACGTGAAATAAGATTAAAGAATTAAAATCATTCTTATTAGCGATGAAGCAAATAAAGTTCACAAAGATGCATGGCATCAGCAATGACTACATATATATAAACTGTATGGAAGTCACGCCGGAGCGTCTAAGTGAATTATCGATAGAGATGAGCGACCGCCACACAGGTGTTGGCGGTGACGGCATCATCCTTATTTGTCCGTCGGAGGTTGCTGATTTCAAGATGCGCATATTCAATGCCGACGGTTCCGAAGCCAAGATGTGTGGAAACGGAAGTCGCTGTGTCGGCAAATATGTATATGATTACGGATTGACCGACAAGAATGTCGTAACTCTTGAAACATTGGCAGGCATCAAAACATTGCACCTGCACGTAAATAAAGGCAAAGTTGACTCGGTCACCGTCGACATGGGTGAGCCGGTCACATCAGTCAGGGAAATTCCGGTTATATATAATAATGAGATGATGGTCAACGCTCCGGTCGATACATCGTGCGGAGTGGTTGAGATGACAGCCGTTTCGATGGGCAATCCCCACGGAGTCGTGTTTGTCGACTCGCTCGATAATGTGGATGTACACGGATTGGGGCGTGAACTTGAAATTCACCCCATGTGGCCCGACCGGGCAAACATCGAATTTGCGCAAATAAATTCACCCTCCGAAATAACGATGCGAGTGTGGGAGAGAGGTAGCGGCGAAACAATGGCCTGTGGAACCGGAGCCTGTGCCACCGCAGTTGCCGCCGCGCTTACAGGCCGTACAGGCGATCGGGTGACAGTGCATCTGCTTGGCGGCGACCTTGAGATATATCGGAATCCCGATGATTCACACATCTACATGACAGGAGGCGCAACCACGGTGTTTGAAGGAGTCTACGAAAGACAAAGTTGATAACAAATAAAAACAATAGAAAAAAACGGATTCACTGACCTATGATTAAGATTAACGACAATTTTTGCGAGCTTCCTGCAAGCTACCTTTTCTCCGATGTAGCAAAGCGAATCAATGCCTTCAAGGCTGAGCATCCCGATGTCGAAATCATCAAGATGGGCATTGGCGATGTAACGCAGCCTATATGTCCGGCAGCCATTCAGGCAATGGAAAATGCCGTTGCCGACCAGGCCGATCGCGTGACCTTCCACGGTTATGGCCCGGAGCAGGGATATGACTTCCTGCGCAGGAGAATCGTAGATGTTGATTATCGCTCACGAAACATCGACATAGACATCGATGAGATATTCATAAGCGACGGTGCGAAAAGCGACACGGGCAATATAGGCGACATTCTGTCCACCGACTGCAAAGTTGCCGTGACCGATCCCGTATATCCCGTATATGTCGACACAAATGTCATGGCCGGAAGGGCAGGGCATCTCGTCGACGGACGCTGGAGTAGGATAGAGTATCTGCCGTGCACGGCCGAAAACGGATTTATTCCATCATTGCCTAAGGACAACCCCGATGTCATATATTTGTGCTATCCCAATAATCCCACCGGCACAACTCTGAATCGCTCACAGCTTGAAAAATGGGTCGAATATGCAAAGGACAACAATGCACTCATATTATTTGACTCGGCCTATGAGGCATATATTACAGAACCCGACATTCCTCACAGCATATATGAAATCCCCGGAGCCAAAGAGGTGGCTATAGAGTTCCGCAGCTTCTCCAAGACTGCCGGATTCACAGGATTGCGATGCGGTTACACAGTAGTTCCCAAGGAGCTCAAGGGATTGTCGAAAAACGGCGATGAAGTATCGCTTAACGCATTGTGGAATCGCCGCCAGTGCACCAAGTTCAACGGTGCAAGCTACATCGTGCAGCGTGCTGCCGAAGCATTGTACTCGACAAAGGGGCGTCATCAGGTGAAAGAAACCATCGCTTACTACATGCGTAACGCTTCATTGTTGAGAAACGGCCTGTCGGCTGCCGGACTTGAAGTGTGGGGCGGGGTAAACGCTCCCTACATCTGGGTGAAGACTCCCGGCGGCCTTTCGTCATGGGAATTTTTCGATTTGCTGCTTGAAAAGTGCGGTATCGCCGGCACTCCGGGTGTTGGTTTCGGTCCGTCGGGCGAGGGTTACTTCCGTTTGACGGCCTTTGGACGATATGAGGACACTGTTGCCGCAGTTGAACGGCTTAGTTCATTGAAACTGAACAAATAAAATGATATTTCAATATATAAAATTATATATATATTATGTCAAAGTTGAGATTTAAAGTAGTGGAAGAAGCTTTTGATCGTAAAGCTATTCCGGTTGAAATTCCGGCAGAACGCCCGGAACAGTATTATGGGAAGTACGTGTTCAATCGTCAGAAGATGTTTGAATACCTGCCCAAGACCACTTATGACGCACTTGTTGAAGCGATCGACAACAAAAAGCCGCTATCACGCGAAGTTGCCGACAGTGTAGCCGCAGGCATGAAGCAGTGGGCAATCGACAACGGTGCGCGTCATTACACCCACTGGTTCCATCCGTTGACCGACGGTACAGCCGAGAAGCATGACGCTTTCATCGAGCATGACGGCAAAGGCGGTGTCGTTGAACAATTCACCGGCAAGCTGCTCGTTCAGCAGGAACCCGATGCGTCGAGCTTCCCCAACGGAGGTATCCGCAACACATTTGAGGCCCGCGGATATTCGGCATGGGACATCTCTTCGCCGGCATTCATCCTCGACAAGACACTCTGTATTCCTACAATATTCATTTCGTATACAGGAGAATCGCTCGACTACAAGACTCCGTTGCTTCGTGCCCTGAATTCAGTCGACAAGGCCGCTACAGGTGTCGCACAGTATTTCGACCCCAATGTAAAGCATGTCAACTCCTATCTCGGATGGGAACAGGAATACTTCCTTGTTGACGAGGCTCTCTATTCGGCCCGTCCCGACCTTGTTATGACAGGCCGCACATTGATGGGACACGAGAGTGCTAAGAATCAGCAGCTTGAGGACCACTATTTCGGAGCAATTCCGTCGCGCGTCGAAGCCTTCATGCTTGACCTCGAAATCGAGTGTCACAGGCTTGGAATTCCGGCAAAGACCCGTCACAATGAAGTAGCGCCCAACCAGTTTGAGCTTGCGCCTATCTTTGAGGAAACCAACCTTGCCAACGACCACAATCTGTTGCTCATGTCGCTTATCGCAGAGGTTGCACGCCGTCACAATTTCCGCGTCCTGCTTCACGAAAAGCCCTTCTCAGGCATCAACGGTTCAGGAAAGCACAACAACTGGAGCCTTGGCACCGACACCGGGGTACTGTTGTTTGCGCCCGGAAAGACACCCGAAGCCAACCTTCAGTTCATCACCTTCATTGCCAATGTAATGGCAGCCGTGTACCGCCATAACGGAGTATTGAAGGCATCAATCGCTTCAGCCACCAACGGACACCGTCTTGGAGCCAACGAGGCGCCCCCTGCCATCATTTCGATATTCATGGGTACACAGCTCTCCGAAATCCTCGACAAGCTTGAAAAGGATGATGTGGATGAAATCATCAACCTCTCGGCCAAGAAAGGTCTTAAGCTCAATGTCGACCAGATTCCTGAAATTATAATCGACAACACCGACCGTAACCGTACATCGCCGTTTGCTTTCACCGGTAACCGCTTTGAGTTCCGTGCCGTAGGCTCTTCAGCCAACTGTGCATCGGCCATGATAGCACTTAACGCAGCGGTAGCCGAGCAGCTTATGGAATTCAAGGCCAATGTAGACGCCCGCATCGCCAATGGTCAGGACAAGAATCACGCTATCCTGTCGGAGATAAAGGAGATTATAAAATACTCCAAGCCTATACACTTCGACGGAAACGGTTATAGCGATGAATGGAAGGAAGAGGCCGCCCGCCGTGGTCTTGACTGCGAAACAAGCGTACCCAAAATCTTTGACGCATATCTGAGCAAGTCGTCAATCGACATGTTTAAGAGCACCGGCGTGTTCACCGAAGTAGAGCTTGAAGCTCGCAATGAGGTGAAATGGGAAATGTACACCAAGAAGATTCAGATTGAGGCCCGTGTGCTCGGTGACCTTGCCGTGAATCATGTGATTCCCGTTGCGATACGCTATCAATCGGTGCTCACCGACAATGTATTCAAGCTAAAGACTCTGTTCCCCAATGAAAAGGGTGACAAGCTTGCACAGCTCGACCTCGACACTATCGAGCGCATGTCGGCCCACATGGCAACAATCATGGAGGAAACCAAGAAGATGGTCAACGCCCGCAAGGCAGCCAACCGCATCGAGAATGAGAGAGAAAAGGCCATTGCATATCACGACACTGTTGTACCGTGCATGGATGTCATACGCTACCATATCGATAAGCTCGAGCTTATGGTCGATGACGAAATGTGGCCGTTGCCCAAATATCGCGAATTGCTCTTCATTCGTTAACATAATTATTGAATAACAAGCCTGGAGCGCCATTGATGCCTGTTATGGCATCAAGTAGTAGCATGGTGCTCCATGGCATTTTCAAATGTTTTTATTAGAAAGTTATGATTAAAAATATGCCTCATACTCAAGGCCTCTATGATCCGCAGTATGAAAGTGACGCATGCGGAGTGGGGCTGTTGGTAAATATCAGGGGAATAAAGTCGCACCAACTTGTAGAAAAAGGATTGCAGGTGCTTGAGCACATGGTTCATCGCGGAGCCGAAGGTGCCGATCCCAAGACAGGCGACGGTGCCGGTATAATGGTGCAGATTCCCCACGAATTCATTCTGCTTCAAGGAATTGCCGTTCCCGAGAAGGGCCGCTACGGATGCGGATTGGTGTTCCTGCCTCACGATGAAGACACACAGCAGATAATATTTGACATCATCGAGCGCGAAGCCATCGAACTTGGACTCACTCTAATTGCGGTGCGTGACATACCCACCAACAATGAGCAGCTCGGTCCCGTGGCTCGCAAAGCCGAACCTGTAATAAAGCAGATATTCATTGCCGATGAGAAGAGCAACGACAGTATCGAGCCTCGGCTCTACGTGTTGCGCCGACGCATCGAGAAGAAGGTGACCGAGTCGTCGCTTCCCGATAAGGAGACATTCTATATCGTGTCATTGTCGTCGCGCGTCATAGTCTACAAGGGCATGTTGTCGAGCCTGCAATTACGCTACTACTTCCCCGACCTGATGAATCCTCACTTCACAACGGGTATGGCTTTGGTACACTCTCGTTTCAGTACCAACACATTCCCCACATGGTCGTTGGCTCAGCCCTTCAGAATGCTCGGACATAACGGCGAGATAAACACCATACAGGGCAACCGAATGTGGATGAAGGCACGTGAATGTGTACTACATCCCCAGACACTCGGCGGCGCCGATGTCACGCCTGTCATCCAACCCGACATGAGCGACTCGGCTTCACTCGACAATGTATTGGAATTCTTCGTAATGTCGGGCATGAGCCTGCCTCACGCTCTTGCCATGCTCGTACCGGAATCGTTCAACGACAAGAACCCGATTTCGTCGGAATTGAAGGCATTCTATGAGTATCATTCAATCATGATGGAAGCTTGGGACGGTCCTGCGACATTGCTGTTCAGCGACGGACGCTACGCCGGCGGAATGCTTGACCGAAACGGACTGCGCCCCGCACGATACCTGATCACCAACAACGACACGATGGTGATTGCATCCGAAATGGGCGTGTTGGCATTCGATCCGTCGGAGGTTAAGGAGAAAGGCCGTCTTCGTCCCGGAAAAATGTTGATGGTCGACATGGAAAAGGGCGAGATATATCACGATGCTGAACTCAAGGAGAAACTTGCATCGGAATTTCCCTATCGCGACTGGCTGTCACGCAACCGCATCATACTTGACAAGATAAGCAGCGGTCGCAAAGTCGGCAACAAAGTCGACGATTTCGCAAGGCTTCTGCACACATTCTTCTATCACCGCGAGGAGGTAGAGAAGATAATAACGCCGATGGTGGTTGATGCCAAAGAGCCGGTCAATTCAATGGGCAACGACACTCCGCTCGCCGTCATGTCCAACGAGCCTCAATTGCTGTTCAACTATTTCCGTCAGCATTTCGCTCAGGTGACCAACCCGCCCATCGACCCTCTGC
The DNA here is from genome assembly GCF_004803695.1 of Muribaculum gordoncarteri. NCBI lineage: Bacteria > Pseudomonadati > Bacteroidota > Bacteroidia > Bacteroidales > Muribaculaceae > Muribaculum > Muribaculum gordoncarteri. Next base: position 1,277,226 of record NZ_CP039393.1, on the reverse strand, counting down.
GTGAGGAGCTCGTTATGAGCCTCGACAGCTACATCGGAGCAATCGACATGAATCTGCTCGAGCCCAATCCCGAAATATGCAAGATGGTGCTGCTGAAGCGCCCCATCATAACAAATCAGGAGCTTGATATATTGTGCAATCTCCGATACAAGGGATTCAACACCCGCAAACTTTCGATGACATTCCCCGTAAAAGAGGGAGCCGAGGGCATAACGAAGGCATTGGAGCGCCTGTGCAAGGAAGCTGAAGCCGCCGTTGACGAAGGTTGCAACTACATTGTGCTGTCGGACCGCGGAGTAAACGCCGACAATGCGCCCATACCCTCATTGCTCGCCACCTCGGCCGTTCATCATCATCTCATCGACTGCAAGAAGCGTCTGCAGACAGCTCTCGTAGTAGAAACCGCCGATGCACGAGAGGTGATGCACTTCGCATTGCTGTCGGGCTACGGAGCAAGCGCAATAAATCCCTATCTCGCTTTTGCCGTAATCAACGACCTTGTGGAGCGACAGGAGATACAGCTTGACTACAATACAGCCGTAAAGAACTACATCAAGGCTATCGACAAGGGATTGCTCAAGGTTATGTCAAAGATGGGTATCTCCACACTTACCAGCTACAAGGGCGCACAGCTATTTGAAGCTATCGGAGTGTCGGAAGAGATGTCACGCAAGTATTTCGGCAACACCGTGAGCAAAATCGGAGGAATCGACATGAACGACCTCAGTCGTGACATATTGAAGTCACATGCCGAATCGTTCAGCCCCTATTTTGACGAAGAACTGCCTTTGCGTCACCTCGGACAATATTCATTCCGCAAGGATGGAGAAACCCACGCATGGAATCCCGAATCGATAGCAACACTTCAACTTGCCACTCGCCTTGGAAGTTACAAGAAGTTCAAGGAGTTCACTTCATTGGTCGACAACAAGCCCGAACCGATATTCATTCGCGATTTTCTTGACTTCAAGAAAGGCGAGCCTATACCTGTTGACGAAGTTGAACCTATAGAGAATATAATGCGTCGTTTCGTGACAGGTGCCATGTCATTCGGTTCTATAAGCCGTGAGGCCCATGAAGCACTCGGTATCGCAATGAACGCCATCGGCGCACGAAGCAACACCGGTGAAGGAGGCGAGGATGCCGAACGCTTCAAGACACGCGAAGACGGCACATCGGCACGCTCGGCTATAAAGCAGGTTGCTTCGGGACGCTTCGGAGTTACCGCAGAGTACCTTGTAAATGCTGACGAGATACAGATTAAGATTGCACAGGGAGCAAAGCCCGGTGAAGGCGGACAGCTGCCCGGATTCAAGGTCGACAAGATAATTGCCAAGACGCGTCACTCAATCCCCGGAATCTCGCTCATATCGCCGCCACCTCACCACGATATATATTCAATTGAGGACTTGGCTCAGCTGATATTCGACTTAAAGAATGTAAATCCCGATGCTCGCGTGAGCGTGAAGCTCGTGTCGGAAAGCGGTGTGGGGACAATTGCTGCCGGTGTGGCAAAAGCCAAGAGCGACCTTATAACCATAAGCGGTAGCGACGGCGGAACGGGTGCTTCTCCGGCAAGTTCGATACGTTACGCCGGTCTTCCCGTCGAGATAGGTCTTGCAGAAACACAGCAGACACTTGTGCTCAACAATCTGCGCGGACAAGTGAAGCTGCAGGCCGACGGACAATTAAAGACAGCGCGTGATGTGGTGATTATGGCCATGTTGGGTGCCGAAGAGTACGGATTTGCGACAAGTGCGTTAATTGTGCTCGGATGCGTAATGATGCGTAAATGTCACCTTAACACCTGTCCTGTGGGAGTAGCGACACAGAATGAAGAGCTGCGCAAACGATTTGTAGGCCGTTCAGAGTATCTGATCAACTTCTTCAAGTTCCTTGCTCAGGAGATACGTGAAACCCTCGCCGAAATAGGAGTGCGCAAGCTTGATGATGTGATAGGTCGTGCCGACATGCTTGAGGTAAAGCCCCAACACGCCACCCACAAGACAACACATCTCGACTTCTCACGCATATTGTATATGCCGGCAGAGTGTCGTACCAACGCCATAATAAATGTAACGGAGCAGCAGCATGACATAGCGCATGTGCTCGACCGTCAGCTTATAAGCCGCTCATTCCCCGCAATAGAATCGGGAATGCCTGTCGAGCTTGATTTCCCGATTGCCAACACCGACCGTTCGGTAGGCGCAATGTTGTCGGGTGTGGTGGCCAAGAAATATGGCAACGACGGATTGCCCGACAATACAATCCTGTGTACATTCCGTGGTTCGGCCGGACAAAGCTTCGGTGCGTTCCTGGCTCACGGCATATCGTTCCGACTCGAAGGTGACGCCAACGACTATGTAGGTAAGGGCCTGTCGGGCGGCAAGATTGTCATCGTGCCTCCGAAGGGAAGCCAGTTTGTTCCGCAGGACAATATCATCGCCGGAAATACACTGCTGTATGGTGCCACTTCAGGCGAAGTCTATATAAACGGACGCGTAGGCGAGCGATTCTGCGTGCGTAACTCCGGTGCCATTGCCGTAGTCGAAGGAGTGGGCGACCACTGCTGTGAATACATGACAGGCGGCCGCACCGTAGTGCTCGGTTCGACAGGCCGTAACTTTGCCGCCGGTATGAGCGGTGGTGTTGCCTACGTGTGGAATCCCAATGGCGATTTCGACTATTTCTGCAACATGGAGATGGTGGAGTTGTCATTGATCGAGGACATGGCCGACAATCGCGAGCTTTATCGCCTTATAGGCAATCACTACAAGCACACTCACAGTCAGCTTGCCGGACGAATGCTCGACAACTGGCATGAATATGTGGGGCAGTTCATAAAGGTAATACCCTTTGAATACAAGAAAGTGCTTCATGATGAAAAGCTGGCCAAGCTGCAACAGAAAATTGCAAGTGTGGAACGTGACTGATAAATTAATGAAAATCGCTTAAAACTATATATGATATGGGAAATCCAAAAGCGTTTTTAACCATCCACCGCAAGGAAGCCGGCTATCGTCCTGTTTCCGATCGTATAAGAGATTACGGTGAAGTGGAGCAGACATTGAACCCCGAGGACCGTCGTCTACAGGCGTCACGTTGCATGGAGTGCGGCGTTCCGTTCTGTCACTGGAGCTGTCCGCTCGGCAATAAGCAACCCGAGTGGCAGGACCGACTGTTCAAGAATGATATAAAAGGAGCATATACATTGCTCACCGCGACCGACGACTTTCCTGAATTTACAGGACGAGTTTGTCCGGCGTTATGCGAGAAGGGTTGTGTACTTAACAAGATACATGAACCCGTCACCATACGCGAAAACGAAGCCGCCATTGTAGAGCGAGCATTCCTTGAAGGATATGTAAGGCCCTACGTTCCCAAGCACCGTACAGGAAAGCGAGTTGCCGTGATAGGTTCGGGCCCTGCAGGACTTGCCTGCGCCAATCAGCTGAATCGCCGCGGACACTCGGTTACAGTGTTTGAGAAGAATGAAGCAATAGGCGGATTGCTGCGATTCGGCATCCCCGATTTCAAGCTCAACAAGAGCATAATCGACCGTCGCGTAGCGCTGATGACCGAAGAGGGCGTTGAGTTCAAGCCCGGCGTAGAGGTGGGCAAGGATATTGCGGTCGAGGATATTGTGCGCGACTATGATGCCGTGTGCATAGCAATCGGCGCTGAAGTGCCGCGTGACCTTAAGGTAGAAGGCCGAGATCTTAAAGGCGTACACTTCGCACTCGAACTTCTGCAACAGCAGAACAGGGTAAACGCCGGACGCGAGATTTCGCGTGACGACCGCATATCGGCCAAAGGGAAGAACGTACTCGTAATCGGAGGTGGCGACACCGGCAGCGACTGTGTAGGAACAGCCAACCGCCAGGGAGCTCTTTCGGTTACACAGATCGAGATAATGCCCAAGCCGCCGGAAGGAGAGAACCCTGCAACTCCGTGGCCCTATTGGCCCGTGGTGTTGAAGACATCAAGTTCGCATGACGAGGGCTGTAATCGTCGTTGGTTGCTCGACACTCGCCGAATAATAGGAGAGAACGGCAAGGTAACCGAGGTCGAAGTCGAAGAAGTGCGTTGGGAAAAGGATGAAGCCACCGGACGCATGAATTTGATTCACACCGGAAACGTAGAGCGCATAAAGGCCGAACTCGTATTGCTCGCGATGGGATTTACCAATCCCGTACAGGACGGCATACTTAAACAGCTGGGAGTCGATAAGGACGCACGCGGCAATGTAAAGGTCGATGATAAGCAGCAAAGCAGCATCGACAAGGTATTTGCCGCCGGCGACGCCTCTACTGGCGCATCACTTGTAGTAAGATGTATCGCTTCGGGCAGAAAAGCTGCTGAAGGAATACACAATTATCTCACTGAAAAATAAAATCGAATAATTCAACGGGTCGGCTTGTCAGTCGGCCCGTTACAATTAATACAATACCACATTTCAATGGAACCTTTGAAACACGAATGCGGAGTGGCAATGATACGCCTGCTCAAACCGCTTGAATATTATAAGCAAAAGTACGGCACCTATCTTTACGGACTCAACAAGTTGTACCTGCTGATGGAAAAACAACATAACCGCGGACAGGAGGGTGCCGGAGTTGGATGTATAAAGATGCACTCTCCGGCAGGCAGCGAATATGTGTTCCGTGAACGTGCATTGGGGTCGGGAGCGATACAGGAGATATTCTCGTCGATAAACAGTCAGCTGGCCAATGTCCACATAAATGAGCAGTCAAATGAATGGGTCGAATCCTATGCTCCGTTCATTGGCGAAGTCTACATGGGGCACCTGCGATATTCAACCACAGGAAGGAGCGGATTGAATTATGTACACCCGTTTTTGCGTCGCAACAACTGGTGCTCGCGTTCACTGATGCTTTGCGGCAACTTCAACATGACCAACGTTGACGAAATATTCAATTCAGTGGTCGAAAAAGGACAGCATCCCCGCATATACTCCGACACTGTAATAATACTTGAACAGCTTGGATATGCCCTCGACAAGGAAAACAACCGCCTCTATCATGAATTCACCGAAAAGGGGCTTGACGGAATACCTCGTGCCTTGGCAATCGAGGATAACATCGACCTGCGTCCGGTACTTGCGTCCACCGCTCCGGGATGGGATGGGGGATATGTGATATGCGGCACACTAGGCTCGGGTGACATGTGGGCCTTGCGCGATCCTCACGGCATACGCCCGGCCTTCTACTATTATGACGACGAGGTGGTGGTAGTGGCGTCGGAGCGTCCGGTAATACAGACAGTGTTCAATGTTCCGCGTCGTGCCGTAAACGAGCTTACTCCTGGAAGTGCGATAATAGTAAACAAAGCCGGCAAGGTAAGCGTGGACGACATTCTCGGAATGGGCCGGAACGAGCGGTGTTCATTTGAGCGAATCTATTTCTCAAGAGGAAGTGACGCCGACATATATAAGGAGCGCAAGGCTTTGGGCCGCAATCTTGTCGGCAAGATATTGCATGAGCTTGACTACGATCTCGCCCACGCCGTGTTCTCGTTTATCCCCAATACGGCCGAGGTTGCCTTTATAGGCATGGCCGAAGGTCTTGAAAAGCATCTCGACCGCTATAAGGCCGACAGGATTATGGCATGTAACGCCGAAGGCACATTGTCGCGTGACATGATAGAGAAGATAATGTCACAGAAACTGCGCATCGAAAAAGTAGCCATAAAGGATATAAAACTGCGCACGTTCATTGCCGAGGGAGAGTCACGCAACGACCTCGCCGCCCATGTATATGATGTGACCTACGGCATAGTCGAGAATGATGTAGACACACTTGTAGTGATTGACGATTCAATCGTGAGGGGCACCACTCTTAAGCAATCGATAATAAAGATGCTCGACAGGCTGCATCCGCGCAAAATAGTTATTGTGAGTTCATCGCCCCAGGTGCGTTATCCCGACTATTACGGCATCGATATGTCACGCATGGGTGAATTCTGTGCTTTCCGTGCGGTAGTGGAGCTACTTAAGGAAAAGGGCATGGAGAATCGGCTTGAAGAGGTTTACAATAGATGCCTTGAACAGGAGAATGTCGATGATGCGCATCTTGAGAATTGCGTAAAGGCAATCTATGCACCGTTTACCGATGATGAAATATCGGCTAAGATCGCGAGTATGCTTACGCCCGATGACACTTCGGCCGAGGTATCGATAGTGTATCAATCGCTTGAAGGGCTTCATGAAGCAGTGCCCGGATGTCCCGGAGATTGGTATTTCTCAGGTAATTATCCCACCCCCGGCGGCATAAGACTTGTCAACCGCGCCTATATCAATTATTATGAGGGTAATGTAGACAAACGATGAATTTTACATATCAATAGTTGTATGAAATGAAAAATTATTTGTAAGTTTGTGTAATCATTATCATTTTAACTTTAATAAATTTAACAGCTATGGAACAAAACCAACAATGTCCTCCTCAGAGCAATGACGTATTCTCTCCCGGTCCCTCAGGTAAAAGTCGCGGAGTAGCAGCTCTTCTGGCTATATTCCTGGGATCTCTCGGAATCCAATATTTCTATCTCGGTAAAAATACTGCAGGCGTAATAGCATTGGTGCTCAGCATCATCACTTGCGGTATTCCCGGAATTCTCTGGCTCATTCAAGGAATCATGATGTTTACAATGTCGCAGGCCGACTTTGAGCGCAAGTTTGTCTACAGCACATCCACATTCCCCTTGTTCTAATCCACAGGGAACATTCGATTCATAACGCGAGCGATGCCGTTAAAGGTGTCGCTCGCGGTCTTTTTATGTTTGCCCGATGGGAGTTACGGGATTTTTTAGTAACTTTGCAGTCGCATTTTTGAAATATATAGAATCCATATATGATAGCGGTCAATAATTTAGGTATTCAATTCGGTAAAAGAATCCTTTTCCAGGATGTAAACTTGAAGTTCACACCGGGCAACTGTTACGGCATCATCGGAGCCAACGGAGCCGGTAAATCAACCCTTATGCGCATACTCAGCGACCAACTGTCGCCTACCCACGGCACTGTGACCCAGGGTCCGGGAGAGCGTATGTCGGTTCTTGAACAGGATCACTTCAAGTTTGACGACTGCACTGTAATGGACACGGTGCTTCAAGGTCACACAGTGTTGTGGGACATCATCAAAGAGAAAGACGCCATATACGCGAAGGCCGATTTTTCGGATGAAGACGGTGTCCGCGCAGCCGAGCTTGAGGAGAAGTTTGCCGAACTTGAAGGCTGGAATGCCGAGAGCGATGCCGCCGCACTGCTCAGCGGACTCGGAATCAAGGAGGACAAGCACTACACCCTCATGAAGGACATGAGTGGTAACGAAAAGGTGCGTGTGCTGCTGGCCAAGGCACTTTTCGGCAATCCCGACAACCTGCTTCTCGACGAGCCCACCAACGACCTTGACCTTGAAACGGTAGCTTGGCTTGAGGACTACCTGTCAAAGTTTGAGAATACGGTGCTTGTCGTATCACACGACCGTCACTTCCTCGATTCGGTATGTACTCACACACTCGACATCGACTATAACAAGGTTACATTGTTTGCCGGTAACTACAGTTTCTGGTACGAGTCATCGCAGCTTGCATTGAAACAGCAGCAACAGCAAAACAAGAAAGCCGAGGAGAAGCGCAAGGAACTTCTTGAATTCATACAGCGATTCTCGGCCAATGTAGCCAAATCAAAGCAGACCACATCACGAAAGAAGATGCTCGAAAAGCTTAACGTAGAGGAGATTCAGCCTTCGTCACGCCGATATCCGGGCATCATATTCACGCCGTTGCGCGAGCCGGGCAACAAAATTCTTGAAGTACACGGACTGACTGCTTCGGTCGACGGAGAGGTGTTGTTTAAGGATGTGAACTTTGCTATCGAGAAGTGGGACAAGGTTGCATTCCTGAGCCGTGACCCGCGAGCCATGACCGCATTGTTTGAGATAATAACCGGCAATCGCAAGCCCGATGAAGGAAGCTACGACTGGGGACAGACGATAACAACCGCATATCTGCCTCTCGATAACTCTTCGTTCTTCAACACCGACCTGAACCTTGTCGACTGGCTGTGTCAATGGAGTGAGGATTCAAGCGAGATATATCTCAAGGGATTTCTCGGCAAGATGCTCTTCTCGGGCGAAGAGGTGCTTAAGAAAGCTTCGGTGCTTTCGGGAGGTGAGAAGATGCGCTGCATGATAGCCCGAATGATGATGCGTGACGCCAACACTCTCGTGCTCGACTCGCCCACCAACCATCTTGACCTTGAGTCAATCCAGGCATTCAACAACACGCTTCAGACATTCAAAGGCAACATCCTCTTTGCATCGCATGACCATGAGTTCATCCAGACCGTGGCCAACCGCATAATCGAGCTTACGCCCAACGGCATCATCGACAAGATAATGGACTATGACGACTACATCACCGACGAGCGAGTAGCCGCCGCACGTGAACGACTTTATAACGCATAAACATAAATTGTCAGTGACATGGTAAAACATATAGTAACATTCAAGCTCAACGGCACTCAAGAGGAGCGTCGCCAAGTGGCTGAAAGCTTCAAGGCAGCATTGATGGCTCTACCCGAAAAAATCGAAGTGCTTCACTCAATGGAGGTCGGCATAAATGAAAATCCGGCCGAGGACTGGGATGTAGTCCTGACTGCAATAGTGAACACGATGGACGATGTTGCCGTGTATGCCAAGCATCCCGCCCATGTTGCCGCAGCATCACTCCTTGCCGGACACAAGGAGTCGCGTGCATGCGTCGACTATGAGTTTTAGGATTATTTTATGTGATTGAACAAATCTCGAAATTGGCGTTGTGTACCCATAATGGTGAACACATCGCCTTTTTCTATGCGGAAATCGGCATCGGGATCGGCAACAATCATAGGCACATCATTGGTTACACCGATAATATTGCGTCGCGGAGCAGGTCGAGATATTGATATGAGCTTTATTCCATAATCCGCCTCAAAATTCAGCTCCTCATACTTCATGCCATAGTAGAAGTCGGGGACATCGAATTTTATCACATAGTGGTCGGCGTCAATGCGAAGTGAGTCAACAGTGCAACCCAGTTCCAGTTCACGCGTGAGCTCACGGGCGGCACGTTGTTCGGGAGTAAGTATTCGGTCGACTTTAAATCCCTGCAATATCGTTTCATGAATGTCGTCGACGGCACGTGCATATATGCGTTTCACGCCGAGTTTTCGCAACAGCGCCACGGTTTTGACACTTGCGCCGAAGTTCTCGCCGATAGCCACGATCACGAGGTCGACGGTCTTTAACGGCAATACCGAAAGTGCCGCTTCATCGGTCGAGTCGATTATATAGGCCGTTGAAATCTTATCCTTCACCTGTTCGACAAGAGTGGGGTTGTGATCGGCTCCTATTACCTCGTGTCCCATGTCGGTAAGGTCGGTGGCAAGATTGGAGCCATATATTCCGAGTCCTATTATCAGATAACGCATATTATTTATCAGTTTATTATTATATTTTCAGTTGGATATTTCACCGGGTAGTCGTGACGATTGCCTGTCACACCTATCAGAAGCGATATTATACCCACGCGACCCAGAAACATCGCGGTGCATAAAACTATTTTAGAGCTCATGCCAAGCTCCGATGTAATGCCGAGCGACGAGCCCACGGTGAACAGCGCCGAAGAAGTTTCAAATAGAACACTCTTGGCAGGAAGTTGCGGCTCAAGCAGCAACAATATAACGCTGTAGATGGTGTAGGACACTATCGAGATTGCCACAACTGCATTGGCTCTTCTTATAGAACCTACAGCAATAGTGCGGTCATATACCGTGACATGATCCTTGCCGAGTATTATCGATTTAAGATTCAGCAGTATCAATGCAAACGTATTGACCTTGACACCTCCGGCGGTTGACTGCGAAGCTCCTCCAATCCACATCAGAAACAATACGATGACAAGCGTCACATTAAGGAAATTGGCAGGATTGACCGATACAAAGCCTGAACTTCGCGGAGTTGTGGAGTTGAAAAACGACTGTACTATGCTGTCGTAAAGACTCATGCCGGCCAATGTGTTGTTACGTTCAAGAATGAAAAACACGACCGTGCTTACCGCAAATATAATCAATGTGGTGTAGAGCGCAATCTTGGTGTTTACATTCCAGATGTGAACCGAGCGTCCTATTTTTGTCCCATGATTTATGCGGCGCCACAATCGACGGAAATACTCGATAAACGCCTCCTTGAAATTTACAAGTACCGGGAAGCCAATACCTCCGGCCATCACGATTATTCCTATGACAATGTATATCATCTGATTGGAATTCATCAACACCGGATTTGCCATACCGCCGGGAAGATTGGAGAATCCGGCGTTACAGAAAGCCGAAACGGCATGAAATATCGAGAATATGATTTGATCTTCGGTCGACATGATAAGCACATCGTGAATTGAGAGCCATATAAAGAATGCTCCTATCAATTCGACAATCACGGTAAAACCGAGGATATACAGCAGCGTAGGCAGCAATGCGTTGATGGTTTTGCTGTAGATCATGTCCTTAACCATCAACTGGCTGTAGACCGATGTGTTACCGCTGAAAAACAGGGCGAAAAAGCTCGTGAAAGTCATCACACCCAATCCGCCTATCTGAATCAGAAGACCAAGAATCAACAGTCCCAGCGGAGTGAATGTCGATGCTACATCAATAGTTGTCAGCCCGGTGATGCAAACGGCGCTTGTCGACACAAAGAGCGAGTCGATGTAACCTATGCCGTGATAGGTGCATCGTGGCATCATGAGCAGGAATGACCCTAAAAAGATGAAAAACAGGAAGCTGCATGAAAGTATAAGCGACGGGTTGGTGCGCTTTCCCATTATCCTGATTACAAAATAGCTTATCTCGACTATGGCAAAAGCCACCAGGATGCCAAGCAGGAATTTGTTGCTGTAAAGGACATCCTCGAGCCATGGAATCCAAGGATTGGCGGGGCGGGGATATAATGCGGGAAGAAGCGTCGACAGCAGTGTAATGTCGACTATCCACTTGATTACACGGGTGTTTTCGATTGTATTTTTCAGATTGAAAATAAGGTTGAAAAGCACTTTGGCGAGAAATATGCACTGGAATGTGCGGAAATACACAAGCAGCGTGCGCAATTCATTAGCCTCGCGTTCAAATCCTATATATAATGTCGCACATAGCAGGCATCCGATTGCTGCAATTACCGAGAGCACTTCAAGCAGTCCCGAGATTGCTGTAATCGCAGTCCTGGAGTGACGCAACGCACGGTTCCAAGTCAAATTGATGTTGTGTAGACGGCTTTGCATCCTGCGAATAATATGTTTTATCTCGCTCATAGCAATAAAACGACATTACTGTCGGTAAAGTTACGGAAACTTTGCTTTTTTAGCCTCAAAAATTCATACAATCTTAAAGATAATCACTAATTTTGTATCTAAAATAAACCAATAGTACACAAAAACTATGTCGGAAATCACTGAAGAAATCACTGAAGAAAAAGGAGGGCTTAACTTTGTAGAGCAAATAGTAAGCGATGACCTCGCAGCCGGTAAGAATGGCGGACGCCTCAATACGCGTTTCCCACCGGAACCTAACGGCTATCTTCACATTGGACACGCCAAGGCTATATGCATGGACTTTGGTGTAGCCGAGAAATTTGGAGGAACCTGCAATCTGCGTTTCGATGATACCAACCCAACAAAGGAGGATGTCGAGTATGTCGACTCCATAAGAGAGGACATCCACTGGCTTGGATTTGACTGGGGCGACCGCGAGTATTACGCGAGCGACTATTTCCCCCAGTTGTATGATTTGGCAATACGCATGATAAAAGAGGGCAAGGCCTATGTCGACCACCAGACATCGGAGGAGATTGCCCGTCAGAAGGGTACGCCGACACAACCCGGTGTAAACAGTCCTTATCGTGATCGTCCGATAGAGGAGAATCTCGACCTGTTCCAGCGCATGAATGCGGGCGAGTTTGAGGAAGGCACCTATGTGCTCCGTGCAAAAATCGACATGGCGTCGCCCAATATGCACTTCCGTGACCCTATAATGTATCGTATTATAAAGTATCCCCATCACCGCACAGGCACAAAATGGAAGGTATACCCGATGTATGACTTCGCACACGGCCAGAGCGACTACTTTGAGGGGGTTACTCACTCGATATGCACCCTTGAGTTTGTGCCTCACCGCCCCTTGTATGAATACTTCGTCAAGGAGTTGGCCGACGAGAGCTATTGTCCCCGACAGATAGAGTTCAACCGACTCAATCTCACCTATACTGTAATGAGCAAGCGCAAGTTGCTGCAACTTGTACAGGAAGGTCTTGTGGCAGGATGGGACGATCCCCGAATGCCGACGATATCGGGTATGCGCCGTCGCGGCTTCACACCTCAGTCGATCAAGAACTTCATCAACATGATAGGTTACACCAAATTTGAGGCATTGAACAGCATCTCGCTTCTGGAGCATGCCGTGCGCGAGGACCTCAATAAGGTTGCTACACGTGTCATGGCTGTGATAAATCCCGTAAAACTGGTGATAACCAACTACCCTGAAGGTCAGACCGAAATCCTTGAGATGGAAAACAATCCCGAGGATCCCGAAGCAGGCACACACCAGATGCCCTTCAGCCGCGAAATATACATCGAGCGTGACGACTTCATGGAAAATCCGCCTAAGAAATTCTTCCGCCTCGCCCCTGACGGTGAAGTAAGACTTAAAGGAGGATACATCATCAAGTGCACCGGAGTCAAGAAAGATGACGAAGGCAACATCGAAGAGATATACTGTACCTACGATCCCGATACCCGCAGCGGCCTGCCCGGCAGCATGCGCAAGGTTAAGGGAACACTCCATTGGGTGTCGGCCGCACAAGCCAAGGACGCTACAGTCAGGATGTATGACCGACTCTTCTCGGTAGAAAATCCCGCCGAAGAGAAGGACAAGGATTTCCGTGAGATGCTTAATCCCGATTCGTTGAGAGTTGTGGAAGGAGTAAAGATTGAGCCGTTTATCGCCGAGAATGCAAAGGTGGGTGATCACTACCAGTTCCAGCGCATAGGCTACTTCACTCCCGATAAGGACTCAACTCCCGAAAAGCTTGTGTTCAACCGCACAATGCAGCTCAAGGACACTTGGGAAAAGCTTCAGAAGAAGTAATTGAAAAACTTCCAATAACCTCTCTCCGCATCTACATTTGATGGATCAAGAGCAACGCCGCCGCGAGAAATTATACATGAAATTCAGGGCTGACCTCGTGTCGGGCCATATAGCATCGGGTTACGATGAAAACGACTTAATCGAAATATACGATTATGCCAATGACATCTACGATGAATATGTCCAGATGGAGGTCATCCTAAGCGGTGCGCGCATATATCCCGAAAGCGAAGAGTTGGCTCAGCGCAGGGCCTTCTTCCTGTACACGACATTGTCGATGACCGAAGGGGCTGTAAACATTGCTCTTAACCATAAGGGGGAAACGGCGCTTTGGGAGATATTGCTGTTGCTCGTCAAGCATCCTCCCATGGAGGAGTCGATAAAGGAGATGAACTCCATAGTCGACACCTTTACCGACTTTGACGATGAAACCATCATACAGCTGGTTGACGCATGCGTGGAGCTTGAGCTTTATGATTGGTTGAAGGAGAACCGTGAGCTGATAAAGAAGCGTTGCCTCTATCCCGACACATTCCTCTATGAACTCTCGCAGGTCGCCGATGGAAAGCGCGACTATGAGTTCGGCATTTCGGTGCTTGAGGAGCTGACAATGCTTGAGCCGTTCAATTCGGTATATTGGCACATGCTTTCACAGCAATATGTCAACAATGACGACTACAACAATGCGCTTCAGGCCATCGACTATGCGCTCGCCATCGACCCTAAGTCGACAAATATGCTTGTCACGAAGGCACAGATTCTGTATGACATGAATCAAGACCGCGAAAAAGCACGCTCAATGATGCGCGAAGTTCTCCTGGAGGATCCCGACAATGCACTCGCCAACCACACCTTAGCGGCCATGCTCGCCCTTGACGGTAACACCGAGGGTGCTTTGGCAATAATACGCAATTACCTTAAAGAGCATCCCGGCGACAAGGAGGCCATCGATCATCTGCTGACAATAGGCAACAGGGAGGTCGACAATGAGGAGCTTAACCGATATTTCAAGAGCGGAGCATTGTCCACCGAACAGGAATGGGTTGCGTGGGCCGACACCTTCTATCAGCGTGAACAATATCAGGCTTGCGCCGACATTCTGCTGTGTCGGCTATATAACACCGATTCATTGTTTGACTGGACGCAACTGCTTGAAAGTCTGTATCGTTGCGGCCGATATAGTGAAGTAGTGGAGCTATATCGAAAATATGTGTTGAGAGTGCGCGACATAAGCGGATTGAGCCTATCGTTACCCGATGCACTCATCATGGTGCTGAGCCTCCTGCGCGAAGGCTATCAGAATGCGGCAAAAGAGCTCGCCGATTTCATCGTCAACTACAATATATCGGATATCAATCCCTACGAGAAACGGCTCGTAGCCATAGGCGTGCAATCGGTGTTGCGCAATATCCTTGAAGCAATCGACAGTAGCCATGATGTGCCGTTGAGCTCCATCGACCCGTTTGCATAGTGCGTTTTGTTGTAATTTGTCAGTACATAACGGCATTTCGGCAGCATTTTATTTCTTGATAGCCACATTTTGTGTATCTTTGCATCTAATATCAATTATTAATTGTCAAAGTGGAAAGCAAGAAAAAAGACACCGCGATACTTCTCATGCACTGCCCCGACCAGCCGGGCATTATCGCCGTTATAACCGAGTTCATCAACGCTAACGGAGGTAACATCGTTTACCTCGATCAGTATGTCGATAAATTTAACGGCATCTTCTACATGAGGGTGGAGTGGGATTTGGAAAATTTCATAATTCCGCGTGAAAAGCTAAGCGAGTATTTCCAGATTCTTTACGGTCAGCGTTACCAGCTGACCTATAAGCTGAGTTTCTCCAACAAGCGTCAGCGCATGGCCATCTTCGTAAGCAAGATGTCGCACTGCCTCTATGACATACTCGCTCGATACATCGCCGGAGAGTGGGCCGTCGACATACCCGTGATTGTAAGCAACCACCCCGACCTGCAGATTGTCGCCGAGCAGTTCAACATCCCCTTTGAGGTGTTTCCAATCAACCGTGACAACAAAGCCGAAATGGAGGCCCGCGAGCTTGAATTGCTTGAACGTTACGAAATTGACTTCATAGTGTTGGCCCGATATATGCAAATTCTATCGGACGAGATGATAAAGCGTTATCCCCATCACATAATCAATATACATCACTCTTTCCTCCCTGCTTTCGTCGGAGCAAAGCCTTATCATGCGGCCTACGAGAGAGGCGTGAAGCTCATCGGAGCTACAAGCCATTACGTAACCGCCGATCTTGACGCAGGCCCCATAATAGAGCAGGACATCGTGCGCATAACCCACAAAGACACAATCGACGACCTTATCAAGAAAGGCCGCGACCTTGAGAAGATTGTATTGTCACGCGCCGTCGAGAAGCACATCCAGCGCAAAGTGCTTGCCTACAACAATAAGACCGTGGTGTTCAGTTGATTGCAATTGTGTATGGGTGTAGCTATAATAAAATATAACGCCGGCAACAATTTTTCGGTTATATGCGCACTGAAGCGCATAGGCGTAGAAGCGATTGTCACCGACGATCCTATAAAGATAGCCGAAGCCGACAAGGTGATTTTTCCCGGAGTGGGGGAGGCCGCTTCAGCAATGGCCTATCTGCGTCAACACAATCTTGATCGGTTAATAAAGTCGCTACATCAGCCGGTGCTCGGAATTTGCATCGGCCAGCAGCTGATGTGCCGTCACTCCATGGAGGGCGATGTCGACTGCCTCGGAATATTTGATGCCGATGTGCTGCGATTCAACCCCGCAATGTCGGGACTGAAGGTGCCGCACATGGGGTGGAACACGCTTCATGTCACGCATCCCGGAATCATAACATCCGACATGGAAAATGAATACGTGTACTATGTCCACAGCTACTACGTACCGGTCAACAACGCGACAATAGCCACGACCGAATACATTGATCAGTTCAGTGCGGCCATGCATAAGGACAATTTCTATTCGACCCAGTTCCATCCCGAGAAGAGCGGTGGAATAGGTGAACGCATCCTAAAAAACTTCCTTGAACTATGACGACGATAATTCCGGCTATAGACATAATAGATGGCAAATGCGTAAGGCTCACCAAAGGCGACTACGAAAGCTCACGCGTGTATGCCGACGATCCTGTCGACATGGCTTTGAGATTCCGCGACTGCGGATGCACCCGGCTGCATGTCGTCGATCTTGACGGAGCAAGGTCGCAGCACATAGTGAATTATCGCACACTCGAGCGAATAGCATCGTCAACCGACATGATTATCGATTTCGGCGGTGGAATAAAGAGCAACGAAGATGCCAAAATAGCGTTTGACAGCGGAGCATCGATGATTACCGGAGGAAGCATAGCGGTAAAGGATCCTGCGATATTCACCGGTTGGCTCAACCATTACGGCAACGAGCACATAATACTCGGGGCCGACGCTCGTAACGGCAAAATAGCGACAGTGGGCTGGCTCGATGATTCGGGACATGACATAGTGCCGTTCATCGGTTCCTATGTGGAAAAGGGCATACGTTACGTGATCTCGACCGACATCAATGTCGACGGCACATTGAACGGCCCGTCAATCGAGCTGTACAAAAACATTCTCACCGCATTTCCCGATATATATCTTATTGCAAGCGGTGGCGTAAGCTGCATCACCGACATCGAGCGTCTTGACTCCATATCGGTTCCCGCCGTAATTGTGGGCAAGGCCATATATGAAGGGCGCATTACATTGAAGGAAATTGAAAAAATGAACTTAAATTAAACCCTACATGCTTGCAAAACGTATAATACCTTGCCTCGATGTAAAAGACGGTAAAACCGTGAAAGGGGTTAATTTCGTGAATTTCCGCGATGCCGGCGACCCTGTTGCTCTCGGCCGCAAATATAGCGAAGACGGAGCCGACGAACTGGTCTATCTCGACATAACGGCCTCACATGAGGGTCGCAAGACATTTGTCGACCTCGTGCGTCGTGTCGCCGAAAATGTAAGCATACCGTTCACCGTGGGCGGAGGCATCAACCACGTAGCCGATGTGGAAACCCTGCTTGGCGCGGGAGCCGACAAAATATCGATAAACTCGGCCGCATTGCGCAATCCCGACCTGATCGACGACATAGCATCGCGATTTGGCCGGCAGGTGTGTGTCACCGCAATTGACGCACGCTTTGACAACGGAGAGTGGATATGCTATCTCAACGGAGGTCGAGTGCCCACGTCACGCCGATTGCTTGAATGGGCGCATGAGGCTCAGGAGCGTGGAGCAGGGGAGATACTCTTCACAAGCATGAACCACGACGGTGTAAAGACCGGATTTGCATGCGAGGCCCTTGCCGAACTCGCCGACAATCTTGAAATTCCCATAATTGCATCGGGAGGCGCAGGAAATTGCGAGCATTTCCGCGATGTATTCACAATCGGCAAAGCCGATGCTGCATTGGCGGCAAGCATATTTCACTTCAACGAAGTGCCCATAGCGCAGTTGAAAACCTATTTGAAAGAGAATAATATAATTATCAGACAATAAATATGGCACAATTGGATTACAGCAAATTGCAGGGACTGATTCCCGCAATCATACAGGATGCCGACACAAAGAATGTGTTGATGCTCGGATTCATGAACGAGGAAGCCTATCTGAAAACGGTAGAGAGCGGCAAGGTCACATTCTTCAGCCGCACAAAAGGTCGCCTGTGGACCAAGGGCGAAGAGAGCGGACACTTCCTTAACGTGGTGTCAATCGAGGAGGATTGCGACCACGACACATTACTTATAAAGGTACATCCGGTAGGTCCTACATGTCATAAAGGCACCGACACCTGCTTCGGCACATCCAATGATTTCGGAGTTGAATTCTTCCGCTATCTGCAAGACTTTATATCACGCCGTCACGAGGAAATGCCCGAAGGCTCATATACTACCTCACTGTTCAAGTCGGGAGTAAACAGAATGGCGCAGAAAGTAGGTGAGGAGGCTGTTGAAACGGTGATAGAGGCGACCAACGGCACCGATGACCGTCTTATATATGAGGCTTCTGACCTTATATATCACCTGATTGTATTGCTGACATCCAAAGGCCACCGCATAGAGGAGCTTGCAGAGGAACTTATCAAACGCCATAAATAGGACAACACCGATGAGCATTGTAAAGTACGAAAACGTTGAGATACTCCGCAAGGAGCATGTAGTTCTCAAAAGCGTAAACCTGACGATAGAGCCCGGACAGTTCACCTATATAATAGGTAAGGTGGGAAGCGGAAAGAGCAGTCTGCTTAAGTCCATGTATGCCGAAATTCCCATCGAGAGCGGCGAGGCAAAGGTGCTTGAATACGATCTCACCACCCTTAAACGCAAGCAGATACCGATGCTAAGGCGTGAAATAGGCATCGTGTTTCAGGATTTTCAGCTTCTTACCGACCGCACGGTATACGACAATCTGATGTTTGTGTTGCAGGCTACGGGCTGGAAGGACAAGACCGAGATGGACGACCGCATCGAGGAGGTTCTTAAAGAGGTGGGTATGCTCACAAAGTCCTACAAGATGCCGCATGAACTTTCGGGAGGCGAACAACAGCGCATCGTAATCGCACGTGCCTTGCTCAACAAGCCCAAACTGATTCTTGCCGACGAACCTACCGGAAATCTCGACCCCGATACTGGAGAACAGATAGTGCGTTACCTGCACGATATAGCCAAAGAGGGTACCGCCGTCATCATGGCAACCCACAATTTCGCGTGGCTTGAACAGTTCCCGGGCCGCTTGTTACGCTGTTCCGACAAGCACATCGTGGAGGAATCAAATAATGAAGAAAAACTTGAATGCGAATAATGTAGCGTATATGCACATTATTTTGTAATTTTGCAACGATTATAATCTATTTGAATTTAACTGATAACAGGATGAAAGTATTAAAATTTGGTGGAACCTCCGTGGGTTCTGCACAAAGAATCAAGGAAGTAGCTAAGCTTGTAACAGCTCGTGGCTGTAACATAATAGTGCTTTCGGCTATGTCGGGCACTACCAATACACTTGTTGAAATTTCCGATTATCTGTACAAAAAGAATATCGACGGAGCCAAAGAAACTGTCAATGCGTTGGAAGCTAAATACATGCGCACCATCGATGAGCTGTATTCAACTCCCGAAGCCAAAGAGGAGGCCACTCGCGAGATTAAGGCCTGCTTCAATTACATTCGCTCCTTCACCAAGGATATCTTCACCCTGTTTGAAGAAAAGGAGATTCTTGCTCAAGGCGAACTCATGTCGACTGCGTTGATGAACATATACTTGAAAGAGCAGGGGGTAAACTCGGTTCTTCTTCCCGCTCTCGAATATATGCGCACCGACAAGAATGCCGAGCCCGATTCACAGTACATCCGTCAGAAGCTCACCGCCCAGCTTGACAAGCATCAGGGTGCCGACCTGTATATAACCCAGGGTTATATATGCCGAAACGCTTATGGTGAAATCGATAACCTCCAGCGCGGAGGCAGCGACTACACCGCATCGCTGATAGGAGCGGCCATAAATGCCGATGAAATCGAGATATGGACCGATATCGACGGTATGCACAACAACGATCCTCGCTTTGTAGAAGGCACTCAACCTGTTCACCAGCTGCACTTTGAGGAAGCTGCCGAGCTTGCCTATTTCGGAGCCAAGATTCTTCATCCCACTTGCATCCTTCCCGCAAAGCTGAACAATATACCGGTAAGACTGCTCAATACAATGCAGCCTGATGCCCCCGGCACGCTGATTCACAATCAACAGTCGGCTCACATCATAAAGGCTGTTGCCGCAAAGGACAACATCACCGCAATCAAGATCAAGTCGGGCCGAATGCTTCTCGCTTACGGTTTCCTTCGTAAGGTATTCGAGATATTTGAAACATATCAGACTCCGATTGACATGATTGCGACTTCGGAAGTCGGTGTTTCGGTTACAATCGACAGCGAGCGCAACCTGACCAATATACTCGACGACCTCAAGAAGTTTGGAACCGTTACAGTCGACAAGGACATGGTGATCATCTGCGTTGTCGGCGATCTTGAATGGCAGAACCGCGGATTTGAGGCCGAAGCACTCGATGCATTGAAGGACATTCCGGTACGTATGATTTCATACGGAGGAAGCAACTACAACATCTCGTTCCTCGTGCGTCGCGAAGACAAGGTAAAAGCGCTTAACATGCTGAGCGACCGCCTCTTCAAGAACAAAAAGTAATAGAATTCATTGTAATTGACACACCTATGATTTTTCCAATACAAGAGTTTGAGAATCTCGAAACTCCATTCTATTACTACGACCTAAAGTTGCTTGAATCAACACTCAAGGCAATAAAGGAGGCTGCGCATTACGCCAATTATCACGTACACTATGCGGTAAAGGCCAATGCCAACCCCGAAATCCTGCGTGTAATCCAGCAGGCAGGTCTTGGTGTTGACTGCGTAAGCGGTGGTGAGATTAAAGCTGCTCTCAACATGGGATTCGCCCCCTCCGACATCGTGTTTGCCGGAGTAGGGAAGAGTGACCGTGAAATCGAGTATGCGCTTAAATCGGACATCGGATGCTTCAATGTTGAATCGATTCCCGAACTTGAAGTGATTCAGATGATTGCATCGCGATTGGGATGTAACGCCAACGTGGCGTTGCGAGTAAATCCCGACATCGATGCTCACACTCATCACTACATAACCACGGGACTGGAAGAAAACAAGTTCGGCATATCGATGCAGATGCTTGAAAAAGCGATATCATATTGCTATGCACAACCCAATGTAAAGCTCATAGGACTGCATTTCCACATCGGAAGTCAGATAACGACCAATGAGCCTTTCCGCATATTATGTGAGCGCATAAACGATCTCGTAAAGCAATTTGCCGAGAAAGGGGTAGTGTTCACATCGATAAACGTAGGCGGTGGCCTCGGAATCGATTATGACGATCCTGACCGCAATCCCATTCCTGATTTCAAAGACTATTTCGACACATTCAACAAATATCTTAAGCTATCGCCCAAACAGCATCTGCATTTTGAACTCGGACGCTCAATTGTGGCTCAATGCGGCTCATTGATAACCCGTGTACTGTATGTCAAGGAGGGGCTTAAGAAAAAGTTTGTAATTGTCGACGCAGGAATGACCGATCTCATACGACCGGCTCTGTATCAAGCACATCATAAGATAGAGAATATAACATCAAAATCTGATGTTACCGATGTATATGATGTAGTAGGCCCGATATGTGAGTCATCCGACTGTTTCGGACAGGATGAAACATTGCCTTTGACCAAGCGTGGCGATTTGCTTGCATTACGTTCGGCAGGAGCATATGGAGAGATAATGGCTTCACAGTACAATTGTCGCAATCTACCTGGCTCATTCGCAAAATAACGCTTAGAGTAAAGACTCAATAGACATCTGATAGGAGCATCCGATTGGTGCTCCTATTTTTTTGTATCTTATGAAGCGGCAGCTGCAAAACATGATTAATGAAACTATCTGAGTAATGTAGGTCGTAACGCTTGCAAATCTTGATACATGAATAGAATTGTCATAGCATAATATTTTAAAGGGACATCATATTAAAAAAAGAGTGCAATTAGCTATATCCCTATTTCTCGATATCTCCTATTTAACATAATATGGATTATGTGCAACACGTATTGCGCACACCGTAGGGAAAACGCCCGCCAATCTCTTGTATATTATGCGACAATTCATTAACTTTACGCAATCCAAAATCATACTTGATGTTACGCGCCATTATCACATATCTTGTAGTAACGGTTGTCACGATGACGACCGTGCTTCAATTTCATCACCACGATTGTGATGGACGCGTCTACATCAATCTCACCACTTCGACCGACATTACGCTTGGAGGCCATCAGTCGTTAATCTCAAAGTGCAACCACGACCACCGAAAGCCTCACAAATGCAACGGTGAACAAAACTGTGCAATGCATCTCGGCGCGACCGACGCATTGCGACAGCACATCACTGGAGTGTGTGATTGCAGTTCATGTACACTCAGCGCACTGTTGTGCGACATAATTGATTCGGTGAATGCCGTAACGCTTGTTTCATGCGTCATCGACACCCCATACAATGCATTCGCCTACAAACCTATCGACCGATTAGGAACGCCTCTCCGCGCCCCTCCGATTATATAATATAATGACATAGCCGCATGGTTGTAGATTTGAGTCTACAATACGTTAATTTGCAATGTTTTATATTATATAATTAAGAATCGACAAAATGCATAGCCTAAATTATATCTGCACCATATCAATTGTGGTGTTATTTTCCCTTTTATCATCATGTAAACACGATGACCATGCCGCTCAGCATGAAAACGCGGCTAAGGAAGTCGTAGCAGACGATCATAATCACTCTGACGAAATAATATTGTCACATTCAATGGCCGAACGCTTCGGGGTCAAAACCGCTAAATTGACACCGGGCATGTTCAATGAAGTAATCAAGGTATCGGGCCAGATTGTCCCCGCCCCCGACGATCAAGTCGTTATATCGGCCCGGTCATCAGGCATTGTCACCTTCGCTCACGGCATAACTCCCGGATGCCGCGTAAATTCCGGAGCTACAATAGCCACATTGTCATCCAAAGGATTCTCGGGAGGTGACACCAATGAAGCTACCGCCATCGCACTTAATGCAGCCAAGAAAGAGCTTGACCGAATAACCCCGCTCTATAAGGAAGGAATCGTATCACAGAAGGACTATAACGCCGCCGAGCAAGCCTACGAACAGGCCCGTGCCTCTCATTCGGGCAGTAAATCGGGAAGCGTGGCGACAGCACCTGTAAGCGGATCGATAACCCAATTGCTCGTCCAGCAAGGCGAATATGTCACTGCAGGCCAGCCTATAGCCGTCATATCACGCAATTCACGACTGACATTGCGAGCCGATTTGCCCGAAAAATACTATTCACTTATGCCGCAAATCAATGACGCAAACTTCCGCACCACTTATAATGACACCATCGTATCGCTCGCAAAGCTGAATGGCAAACTGATTTCAAGCAGTTCGGTAAATTCAGTGTCGCAACCAGGATATGTGCCCGTCTACTTCTCATTCGACAATGACGGCAGTGTCATTCCAGGTGCTTACGCCGAAGTTTATCTGCTCGGACAGTCACGCGACAATGTCCTGACAATTCCCCTCGACGCACTTACCGAACATCAGGGCAAATATTTCGTCTACACCAGACTTGACGAAGAGGGCTACC
Source organism: Muribaculum gordoncarteri (assembly GCF_004803695.1). Taxonomy (NCBI): domain Bacteria; kingdom Pseudomonadati; phylum Bacteroidota; class Bacteroidia; order Bacteroidales; family Muribaculaceae; genus Muribaculum; species Muribaculum gordoncarteri. The sequence goes on along the minus strand of NZ_CP039393.1, from coordinate 1,253,763 downwards.
AAAAGCATCTTGTCACCATCGGCGCCAATGACGGTCAGGCGGTGGAAATTCTCAGCGGACTGCATCCCGGCGACGATGTTGTAGTGGCCGGAGCGATAGCCGTAAAGCTTGCCGAAACAAGCAATGTAGTTCCTGAAGGACATTCCCATAACCATTAATCGCCTTTGTCATCATGCTGAACAAGATTATACAATTGTCATTGCGCAATCGCGTCGTAGTGATAATATTGGCCGGATTGTTACTCCTTGCGGGAACAACAGTGCTTCTGCGCATGGAGGTCGACATATTCCCCGACCTTAATGCCCCCACGGTTGTCGTGATGACCGAGGCGCCGGGATTTGCACCCGAAGAGGTTGAAAAGCTTGTGACATTTCCCGTTGAAACGGCAGTAAACGGAGCCACCGATGTAAGGCGTGTGCGCTCTTCGTCGGCTACCGGATTTTCGGTAGTTTGGGTCGAATTTGATTGGGGAACCGACATATACCGTGCCCGACAGATTGTGTCGGAAAAACTTGCCGCAGTGGCCGAAACACTTCCTCCGGGAGTAAGCACTCCCGTTCTTGGCCCTCAATCGTCGATTCTTGGCGAAATAATGATCATCGGCCTTACCTCCGACTCTACATCAATGGGTGACCTGCGCACCCTTGCCGACCGTGTGATTCGTCCACGACTGCTTGCCATGGGCGGAGTGTCGCAAGTATCGGTCATAGGCGGTGACATAAAGGAGTATCAAATCAAGATAGAGCCTGAACGGATGCGTCACTACAACGTGTCGCTTACCGAGATACTTGATGCTGCATCGCAGGTAAATGCCAATGCCGGAGGCGGCGTTCTCTATGAATATGGCAACGAGTACATCATCAAGGGCGATGTCAACACTTCATCGGTCAACGCCATCGGCAAGTCGGTGGTACGAAGTGATGAACGAGGCACCGTGCTACTTGAGGATGTAGCCACAGTAGCCACCGGCAACAAATTGCCGCGTATCGGTGTGGCATCGGAGCGCACCAAGCCCGCAGTGCTAATTACCGTTACGAAACAACCCGGCACAGGCACCATCGCCCTTACCGAACGCATCGAGGACGAGCTCGCCGTCATGCGTCACACCCTGCCCTCCGATGTCAACGTATCAACCGACATTTTCAAACAGAGCGACTTCATCGACAATTCAATAAGTAATCTGCAACAGTCACTGTTTGAAGGCTCAATATTTGTCATCGTAATTCTGTTCTTCTTCCTGATGAACGTGCGCACCACGCTTATATCGCTCATTGCATTGCCTCTGTCGATTATCGTGACGGTGCTGGTGTTGCACTTCCTCGGCTTCAGCATCAACACAATGAGCCTTGGCGGTATAGCTATTGCAATAGGCTCGCTCGTCGATGACGCCATTGTGGATGTGGAGAATGTGTATAAGCGACTGAGGGAAAACCGCAAATTACCCGAAGATAAACGCCGCAGAACAATTGATGTCGTATTTGAGGCATCTAAGGAAGTGCGCATGCCCATCTTCAACTCTTCGCTTATAATCATTGCGAGCTTCCTTCCCTTGTTCTTCCTTCAAGGCATCGAGGGTCGAATGCTCATCCCTCTCGGCATATCGTTTATAGTAGCCTTGATTGCATCGACAATTGTAGCACTCACTTTGACACCGGTATTGTGCAGCTACCTGCTTAACAATCCGGGACAGGAAAAATTGAGCAATGAACCTTGGGCAACGCGCAAATTGAAAGCTGCCTACAGCAAAGCTCTTGGATTCTCATTTGCTCACAAGAAAGGTGTCCTAATCGTCACAGGCGCTCTATTCGCCCTCTCTATCGGATTGTTCTTCACCTTGGGACGAAGCTTCCTCCCCTCGTTCAATGAAGGCTCGTTTACCATAAATGTAAGCTCGCTTCCCGGAATCTCGCTTGACGAGAGTGACAAGATAGGACGAATGGCCGAAGAGATGATACTGTCGGTACCCGAAGTAAAAACCGTTGCACGCAAAACCGGCCGAGCTGAACTTGACGAGCACTCGCTCGGTGTCAACGTATCGGAAATCGAGGCTCCCTACAAGCTCGACAAGCGAAGCCGCGAAGAGGTCGTAAGGGAACTTAGAGCAAAACTCAGCGAAATTCCCGGAGTAAACATAGAGATAGGCCAGCCCATATCCCACCGCATCGATGCAATGCTTTCAGGCACCGAGGCGCAGATTGCAATAAAAGTTTTCGGCGATGACCTTGAGAAGCTCTATTCACTCGGTACCGACATCAAGAAAAGCATATCGAAGATTCCCGGTATCGTAGACATAAACATAGAGCAGCAGATAGGTCGCCCACAACTCGATCTGCGTCCGCGTCGTGAAATGCTTGCGCGTTACGGCATTCCTGTCAGCAAATTTGTGGAATTTGTCGATGTGGCATTGGCCGGACAGGTTGTCAGCCAGGTCTATGAAAACGGCCTCCCCTACGACTTGACGGTAATTGTCGACGACAATTTGCGCAACTCGATGGAAAACATATCCAACCTTATGATTGACAGCAATCAAGGCAAGATACCGTTGAGCTACGTAGCCGACATCGTATCCACTACGGGGCCCAATACCATCAATCGTGAGAATGTAAGCCGACGCATTGTCATTGCCGCCAATGTCGACGGACGCGACCTGCGAGGTGCCGTAAACGACATAATAAAGACAGTCGACAAGGAGGTAAATCTCCCCGAGAACTACTACATCAATTATGGCGGACAGTTTGAGAGCGAGGCCGAAGCGTCACGCACTCTTGCCCTCACCTCAATCGGTGCGTTGATTATCATTCTCATGTTGCTGTACTCGGAATTCCGTGACATGAAAGAGTCGCTCATAATATTGATCAATATGCCACTGGCAATGATTGGCGGCATCATAATCTTGTGTTGCACATCAGGGGAGCTTAACATTCCTGCGATAATAGGATTCATCTCGCTGCTCGGAATCACGACACGTAACGGCATGTTGCTTATATCGCGTTACAATCATCTGCTTGCCGAAGGTCAAGGATTCATGGAGTGCATACGCCGTGGCTCAACCGATCGACTGCTCCCCATTGTAATGACGGCCCTGACATCGGCCCTGGCGCTAATTCCCCTCGCATTGCGTGGCGGCGAACCCGGCAATGAGATTCAATCGCCTATGGCCATTGTGATTCTCGGCGGATTGTTGACTTCAACAGTGTTGAACATATTCATTGTTCCGATAGTGTTCTATCTGACCTATCATAACAGAATCAAAAAATGAACAACTTCGTGAGTTTAGCAGTTGTAATATTTATTAACTTTGCATCCTAAATGATAAAATAACGATATAACCAGATGAAGTCTTTAATCGGAATCACAACTATTCTGACAATCTCATTGAGCGCTCAGGCCCAAAACTTCGACCAATTGCTGAATTCAGTCCTTTCAAATAATCAGGCGGTGGCATCGTCACGTTATGCCAACGAAAGTGAATTGTTGAACCTGAAAAGTGAAAACAATCTTCCCGACCCGGAAGTGGAGGTCGAATACCAGTGGGGACGACATGAGGTTGGTGACAAGTTTGACATAAACGTTTCTCAAGGATTTGACTGGCCCGGAGTGTATAGAGCACGAGGCAAGGCCATTGCCACAGCATCACGGGCAATGGAGTTTCTCGACCGCAGCAACTATATCGATAAAAAGCTTGAGCTTAAATTGCTCTTCATCGACATCATAAACGCGCGTAAGAACATCGCCCTGCTCAAAAGCCGCATAGGCATAATGGATGAGCTTATCGACAAATACACCCATGGCCAGGAACGTGGAGAGTTGACAATACTCGATATAAATAAGATTAAAATCGAAAGAGCAAAACTTAACAACTCTTTATCATCGATTGAATCGGATTATGAAATGCTGTGCTCGACATTAGTCGGCGAAAATGGCGGCAAGGAGTGCAACTCATTGATCGAACAGCTTAATGAATATCCCGACGACATGATACTGCCTGTCGATAATTACGAGAAGATGCTCACCGAAAACAACCCGATGAACAACTACTCGTCGCTGATGTCACAGTCACAGGCCCAGATGGTACAGGCCGAAAAACTGAGCCGGTTACCCGGATTCACACTAGGTTATCACCACAGCTGGGAGGACGGAGATGTGTTCAACGGTCTTGTAGTAGGCATGACTCTTCCCTTCTTCTCAACACGCCACAAGGTGAAAGCGGCAAAGGCTATGCAGCAGTCACTTGCCTATCAGGAGGAATCGGTTGCATCACAGCTGCACGCCACGATGATGGGCAATCGCAATAAAGCGCTCAGCCTCCACCGTCAACTCGATTCCTACGGCAAGGCACTCGGTAATGACGACAATGCCCGACTGTTGAAAATGGCCCTTGACGGAGGACAGATTTCGATACTTGACTATCTCGGAGAGATGGCCTATTTTCTCGAAGCCCGTCAGGATTATCTCGATCTGCAATACCGCTACAATCAAGCGCTGGCCGAACTGAACAAGTACACGCTCGTGACCGAATAATACAATTATATTACATTAACTCATTCACGGAAAACGCTCTGAACCTTTTATGGTTTGGAGCGTTTCTATTATACATAAAAAACTTATTGAATTATGGAAACTAACATTTATTCTCAGCCAAAACTACCTTATGCTCCCGATGCACTCGCTCCGATTATAAGCAGCGAGACCATAAGCTATCATTGGGGTAAACACGAGAAAACATATATTGATAATCTTAACAAGCTTATCCGCGATACCGAATGGGAGGACATGCCGCTTGAGGACATAATCAAGAAGGCATCAGGTCCGCTGTTCAACAATGCATCGCAGGCTTGGAACCACATATTCTACTTCTTCTCATTCTCGCCCGATGGCGGAGGAGAACCCGAAGGTGACCTCGCAGAAGCAATAGTACGCGAATTCGGGTCATTTGAGGAATTCAAGAAACTGTTTGAAGAGGCAGGTGTAAACCTGTTCGGTTCAGGTTGGGTATGGCTTTCACAGGATGGTGACGGACGACTCTTTATAACCCAGGGACCGAATGCGGCTAATCCCCTCACTCAGGGATTGACACCTATTCTTACATTCGATGTATGGGAACACGCCTACTACCTCGACTACCAGAATCGCCGAGCCGAAGCCTTACATAAGCTTTGGGACATCGTCGACTGGGATGTAGTCGGCAGTCGATACACCAAGAAATAAAGAATCGTACTTTTCTCATATACGCGCGAGAGCGCAAAACCGACTATAGCACTTTTAAGCATAATGTGATGAATGAAGAGCAAGGGACTCGTGAGAGCCCCTTACTTTTTTTATGTGGGTTTGTAAGGCAACGACGCTAAACAATAATGTTAAATGCTATGTTTTATTAGATATAATTTCAACTTTTATGGATAATGTAACTAAACCCATACCGGATCATAAAAGAGGTGCTAAGCGGAGAATATTGCTTATTCTTCACATTCTTGTGTTGTTGATGTCAATAGCCTTGATAGTGCTGATATCCTACGACGCATTCCGTAACATATCGTTCATTGCCAATGAAACGTATCTGAAATTGCAATTCTGGATATGCCTGTTCTTCATCTTTGACATTGCGGTGGAGTTCTTTCTATATCCCAAGAAATGGACCTATTTTTGCCAGCATCTACTGTTTTTCATTGTCAGCATTCCCTATCTTAACATAATAGCCTACTACAACATCCAGCTGTCACCCGAAATGCTCTATCTTGTGAGATTCATACCCATGATTAGAGCCGCCTACGTACTTGCAATAGTGCTCGGAGTGCTGTCGACCGACAAGATTTCGAGTATGTTTGCCGCTTATGTCGGTCTGCTCATCACGACGGTCTACTTTGCAAGCCTGATGTTTTTCATCGAGGAACATTACGTTAATCCCGGAGTGACTACATTCTGGTCATCGCTATGGTGGGCATTTATGGATGTAACCACAGTAGGATGCAACATCAACGCCATAACGCCCACCGGCAAGGTTCTCGCTGTAATACTGGCGGCCGAAGGTCTTATCCTCTTCCCGGTATTCACAGTCTACATAACCAATGCCATGACACGCAAAGGCACCGACAACACAACGCAGGGCAACAACACGACATCGAAGCCCGCCACCGCTACAGCCGCTCCTGCAGCCGCCTCCACAGCATCAAATTAGTTTATGATATCGAATTTTTTTCGTATCTTTGACTTCGTCATATAAATTGTGCATCATCGAGCCCCGAAACTGATTCATCGGCTTGATGATGCATAGTGTAGTAAGAAACTTAATCAGAAAACAACACAACAAAATTATGAATCTACAATCGACCATATTGGCGTTATCGCTGATAATACTTTCCACAACGGCAATAAACGGAGCCGACAACACACCGTCGTCATCAACTGTGTTTTCACGCGTAGAGAGTCCCGACATACCTTCGTTGATAAAGTTTGCCGACAAGACAATCGACCTTGACCGAACCGACATGTACGAGCGACTTGACCGTGAGCTTACATCAATGATATACACCCATGGCAATACACTGCTTGTGCTGAAGCGTGCCAACAGATACTTTCCCGAACTTGTACCCATACTGAAAAAGAACGGAGTTCCAGAGGACATGATATACCTTGCCTGCATTGAAAGCACGCTAAATCCGCGAGCCTATTCAAGCGCAAAGGCGGCCGGACTGTGGCAATTCATTTCCTCCACAGCCAAGCAATATGGCCTTGAAGTCAACGAGTATGTCGACGAGCGTTATCATCCCGAAAAAGCCACAGCAGCGGCATGCCGTTATCTGAAGTCGGCATATTCCAAATACGGCAACTGGGAATCGGTAGCAGCCTCCTACAACGGCGGCATGGGGCGAATAACCAAGGAGCTGTCGGCACAAGGTGTATCAAGCGCCTACGACCTCTATCTTGTCGATGAAACGGCTCGTTACATCTATCGCCTGCTGTCGATGAAGCTGATTATGGAGAATCCGGCAAAATACGGTTTCAGACTTTCATCCGACCAGCTTTATCAGCCTATACGCACAAAGACCGTAACCGTAAACGGCCCTGTGGAGGACTGGCAGAAGTGGGCGTTTGACCACGACATAAACTACATGATACTGCGCGAATACAATCCCTGGATCAGAGCGAAATCGCTTCCCAACAAGACGGGCAAGACCTATGAGGTAAAGATACCGCTGAAGGAAGACCTGAACCGCTCGACCCAGCAAAAGAGCGTCTACAATAAGAACTGGGTCATAGATTGATGCGACAATCTACGACCAGGACTTATTAAAACCCGAAACAATATATGGAAGAGAATCAAGAAGTGCTTTCGGTACTCGGTGCAAGAGTACATAATCTGAAAAACATAGATGTGGACATTCCGCACAACAAGCTCACGGTAATTACCGGATTGAGCGGCAGCGGAAAGTCATCGCTGGCTTTTGACACGATATTCGCCGAAGGCCAGCGTCGCTATATCGAAACATTCTCAGCCTATGCACGCAATATGCTCGGAACGCTTGAGCGGCCCGATGTCGACAACATATCGGGACTAAGCCCCGTAATCGCAATTGAGCAGAAGACCATCAACCGAAATCCGCGAAGCACAATAGGCACCACGACTGAAATATACGATTATCTGCGTCTTCTGTATGCTCGCGCCGGAGAGGCCCGAAGCTACATAACGGGAGAACCGATGCTGAAATACACCGACGAGAAAATCGTTTCGATGATTCTTGAGAAGTATATCGACAAGAAGATATACATTCTCGCTCCGCTTGTTAAGAACCGAAAAGGCCACTACAAGGAGCTGTTTGAGCAACAGCGCAAAAAAGGCTACCTCACGGTGAGAGTCGACGGCGAAATGCGTGAAATCACATTCGGCATGAAGCTCGACCGTTACAAAAATCACTCCATCGAGCTTGTAATCGACAAGCTGAAGGTCAACCACAAGGATGTGACGCGACTGCGTGACTCGGTGAACAAAGCACTTCAGCAAGGTGGAAAGCAGCTGATGATCTATGATGTGGAGGGTGATTCAATAGGTTACTACAGCCAGTTGCTGATGGATCCCGTCAGCGGAATATCCTATCGTGAACCGGCTCCTCACAATTTTTCGTTCAATTCACCGCTCGGAGCGTGTCCTACATGCAAAGGCCTCGGATATGTCAACATCGTCGACCGCTCGAAGCTCATACCTAACGACAAGCTGTCGATACACGAGGGAGGCATAGTGGCCTTGGGTTCCTACAAGAATTCGATGATATTCTGGCAGATTTCAGCCATCTGCGAGAAGTATGGCTACACGATAAAGACTCCGATAAAGGATTTGAGCGAAGAGGCGCTGAATGACATCCTGAACGGCACCAATGAACGCCTGCAGCTAAAGACTGACAGCCAAAGCACATTCAACTATTTCCAGACCTATGAGGGACTGGTGAAGTACATCGAGCTTCAGCAATCGGAAGATGCTTCGGCCAAGGCGCAAAAATGGAGCGGACAATTCTATTCGCGCTGCGTGTGTCCCGAATGTAACGGACAGCGGCTGAACAAGGAGGCACTTCACTTCTTCATCAACGGCAAAAACATCGCGGAGCTTGCCGCGATGGACATATCGGCACTCTATCAATGGATGCTCACCGCCGAAGAGGGAATGTCGTCGCAGCAGGCAATGATAGCGCGTGAAATTCTCAAGGAGATAAGGACGCGACTGAAATTCCTGGTGGATGTGGGCTTGGAATATCTGTCGCTCAACCGCAACTCATCGACCCTCTCAGGAGGCGAAAGCCAACGTATAAGGCTTGCCACACAACTTGGATCGGAGTTGGTAAATGTCATGTACATTCTCGACGAACCGAGCATAGGCCTCCACCAACGCGACAACAAAAGGCTTATAAACTCCCTGAAAAGGCTGCGTGACGCCTATAATTCAATAATAGTCGTAGAGCATGACAAGGAGATAATGCTGGAAGCCGATTACGTGGTCGATATCGGCCCCAAAGCAGGTCGCAAGGGCGGTAATGTGGTATTTGCCGGAACCCCGTCAGAGATGCTTAAAACCGACACATTGACCGCCCAATACCTTAACGGCGCCAAATGCATAGCAATCCCTGAAAAGCGACGCGAGGGCAACGGCAAGTTCATAACGCTGTCGGGGTGCACGGGACATAATCTAAAGGATGTGACACTGAAATTGCCGCTTGGCAAATTCGTGTGCATAGCAGGCGTGTCGGGAAGCGGAAAATCAAGCCTCGTAAACGGCACGTTACAGCCTATATTAAGCCATCATTTCTATCGCTCGCAACAAGAACCGTTGCCCTACGAGAAAATCGAAGGCATAGACAACATCGACAAGATCGTGACAGTCGACCAGTCGCCTCTCGGCCGCTCGCCACGCTCCAATCCGGCCACATATACCGGAGTGTTTGCCGACATACGCAATCTTTTCGTAAATCTTCCCGAAGCCAAAATACGTGGATACAAGCCAGGACGCTTCTCGTTTAATGTCGCAGGAGGACGCTGTGAAGCCTGCAACGGCAACGGATACAAGACGATTGAAATGAACTTCCTGCCCGATGTGCTTGTGCCGTGTGAAGTGTGCGGAGGAAAGCGTTACAACAGGGAAACCCTTGAGGTGAGATTCAAGGGCAAATCGATTGCCGATGTGCTCGACATGACGATAAACCAGGCCGTAGAGTTCTTCGAAAGCGTGCCAAACATCCTGAAAAAGATAAAGGTGCTTCAGGAGATAGGATTGGGCTACATCAAGCTCGGACAACCTTCAAGCACACTGTCGGGAGGTGAGAACCAGCGTGTGAAACTTGCCACCGAACTATCGAAAAGGGACACAGGAAACACTCTGTTCATCCTTGACGAACCTACGACCGGATTGCACTTTGAGGACATAAACGTGCTTCTCGGCGTCATCAACAAGCTTGTCGAGCGCGGAAACACAGTGCTCGTCATCGAACACAACCTCGATGTGCTGAAATGCGCCGACCATATTATAGACATGGGACCCGAAGGAGGCAAAAACGGAGGCTGCATAATTGCCGAAGGTACTCCTGAAGAAGTCGCACGTGGAGATTCACCCACAGCAATCTATATTGCAAACGAATTGAAACAGCAATAATTGTACTCAATATACTGAGTCGCTGTCGTTTAAATTAACGGCAGCGACTTTTTGTTTATAGCAGATTGCCATATTGCACACCAACTACCATAAAATCCAAAATACCACAAAGAATTTATGCTGCAAAACATATAAAATAATTTGCATAATATGTTTAAATATTAAGAGTAATGGTGAATAAACTTTAAATATCCGATTTATAGGCACTTATCGGGTTAATAACTACTAAATCGATAAGCAATTCAATCAAACATAATGTTAGAATATAAACAGAGGTTTGATCGACTACAAATTTACAAATGAAACACATATCTATGTGTTTGCAAATTTGAAATAGCGAAATTCAATTTGCAAATCCGCAAATGCAAATTACAACTCGATTTACAAACAAATCCAAGTTGCATTTGAATACAGATAATTTACACTGCGAAACGTTTTCGATTCTTAAAATTGCCGCCTCAAATCTATTAACAAAAGCCAATTTTACCACTTAACACTCCTAAATATTTAACCTAATTAACCAATCCCCATATATATTATTTAAAATCGATTAAGTATTACTTTAACTATTCTGCCGCAAATGCAAATTACTTTAGCTTTTGCCATTCATGGTATAATATAACTAATTAATAATCATATATATTATATTCAAATATTAAAGTTAAAGCATAAGCAGATTTACATCTTCCCCACCCTGTTGTACTTTGCAACCAAAATCAAATTTGCAAATGCATTACAATAATTTTCATTATCAAATTTGGAATTTACAATTTAATTAATTACATTTGCACATCCTAATTACAAAATTAAACACCAATGGATATAGCTTCACGCATCAAAATTTTCATGGATTATTTGGGAATTCCCAGTTCTCAATTTGCCGATACATGCGGAATCCCGCGTCCATCCCTGTCGCAACTGCTGAATGGACGCAATAAAAAAGTCAGCGATGAAGTCATCGGCAAAATTCATGACGCCTACCCGTCGCTATCCGTCCTGTGGTTGATGTTTGGCGAAGGGAGCATGGTGCCTGATGCAAATAACGAAATCTCAGAGCCTGAAAATGACCTGTTTTCAGCATCTCAAGCAGCCGAATCAAATGATAATGAGGGATTTGCATTGGATTCCGACTTCGTGCAAAGTGAAGTGCTTCAAATGCCGGAAAAAATTGATGAATCGGCAAACAGCATAAAACGCCCTATTCGCAAGGAAAACAACGTTGCCGACACTGTACAGCCAGCACCGCAGGCCTCAATGTCGTTGAATTTTGACAACACAAAGAAGATTGTCAACATCATGGTGTTTTATAACGACAACAGTTTTGAATGGTTCGTACCCAAATCATGACGCAATTAATCATCTAAGCCTACTTTTTCAAACAGCAGCCTTTAAGGTATGCTGTTTTTTTCTTATTTTTGCGAATAATCAAAAATCATTTTCACAACAACATGAAGAAATTCATTCTTGATTTTACGGTAGTTGAAAATCGTCGTCTACACGACCTGTATTCACTACTCATCCTGCGTCCTTGTCAGGGAACACTACCCGACATGTTGCCGGGACAATTCGTACAGGTGGCTGTCGACAATTCAAAGACCACCTATTTGCGACGCCCCATCTCCATAAATTATGTGGATTACGAGCAGAACCATCTGTGGCTGCTTATTCGTAAAGCCGGCGACGGCACAGCCGCTCTTATAGAAAAAGAGAGCGGTGACATTGTAAATTTGGTATTGCCGCTGGGCAACTCATTCACCGTCCCCGCTCCCGGCAAGAAGGTTCTTCTGACCGGCGGAGGCGTAGGTGTAGCCCCGATGCTCTATTGGGGAAAATGTCTTAAGGAACATGGAACCATGCCTGAGTTCCTACTTGGAGCCCGTTCGGCCGGCGACATCCTTGAGCTGGAGGAGTTCAAGGCAATCGGAAAAGTAAACATCTCAACCGAGGACGGCACTCTCGGCGAGAAAGGCCTCGTCACCACCAACAGCGCCCTGTCGCAACATTGGGATATGATATATTGCTGCGGTCCGGCTCCGATGATGAAAGCCGTTGCAAAAGTTGCACGATCAATAAATGCCGAATGCGAGGTGTCATTGGAAAACATGATGGCCTGCGGCCTCGGCGCCTGCCTGTGCTGTGTCGAGAACACTGTGAAAGGCAATGTATGTGTATGTACTGAAGGTCCCATATTTAATATAAATAGTCTGACATGGCAAGATTGAATGTAAACATAGGAGCACTCAAGCTGAAAAATCCCGTGCTTACCGCATCGGGAACATTCGGCTACGGCGAGGAGTTTGCCGATTTTATCGATTTAAGCCGACTTGGAGGCTTCATAATAAAGGGCACGACACTCAATCATCGTGAAGGCAATCCCTATCCCCGCATGGTTGAAACCCCCTCGGGAATGTTGAATGCGGTAGGACTGCAAAACAAAGGCGTCGATTACATGATCGAGCACATCTATCCGCGCATAAAGGATGCCGGCTCCGAAGTAATCGTGAATGTTTCCGGTGCTACAGTTGACGACTATGTAGCCGTTTGCGAAAAACTCGCTCCGCTCGATGCCATCAACGCCATCGAGGTAAACATATCATGCCCCAATGTAAAGCAAGGCGGTATGGCATTCGGCACCAGCTGCTCGGGAGCCGCCGAGGTGACGCGTGCCGTAAGACGCACCTATCCAAAGACCGTAATAGTAAAATTGTCACCCAACGTGACATCCATCGCCGAAATTGCAAAAGCTGTTGAAGCGGAAGGCGCCGACTCGGTATCGCTCATCAACACCCTGCTCGGAATGTCGATTGATGTTGAACGACAGCGTCCGCATCTGTCAACCATCACCGGAGGGCTCTCTGGAGCCGCTGTACGCCCCGTAGCCGTGCGTATGGTATGGCAGGTAGCCCATGCAGTCAAAATCCCCGTAGTGGGCCTTGGAGGCATCATGAACGGTCGTGACGCTATAGAGTTCATGCTTGCCGGTGCTCGTGCCATAGAGGTAGGTACGGCCAACTTCATCGACCCCGCAGTGACGATTAAGATAATCGACTACATGAACGACTACTGTGAGCGACACGGAGTCGATGACATCAACGACATAGTGGGAATGATATAAATTCCTGTCCTTATAAAATAACGCGGGGCGAAGGATTCATTTAGAACACTTCGCCCCGCGCATATTATTATAACAAATACTATTTCAAATATCGATTTTCGAGTTCCTTGTATTCGGGAGTGAACTTTATCTCCTTTATCCATTTATCGATGCTGTCGCGCATCTCGGGACGCTTATTGCTCACTATCCACGATTGGAATTGGGTGAATGAGATGTCGGTCGATATGTCAACATCGGGATAGTCCTTTGCCATGGCTTCAGCCACACGCTCATTTATTACGGCCTGCTTTATTTCGCCAAGAGCTGTCATCAGGAATAACTGCTCAGGACCATAAAGCTTCTCATGCTCCACGTATATTGTGTCGCCTATCTCATGGCCCAGATTGATTATGCGACTCTCTATCGACGAACCGTCGACAATCCACACCGTGTCGCCCGCCAAATCAAGCTGATTGTTGACCCTTGCGTTACCCGAGGAGTCGCGCAGCTGCACCAGCACCTGCTTGTCGAGCAAAACGGGTTCAAGGAAAGCGTAACGCTCCTTGAATTCGGCGGTGAGAGGGATGTCGGCGGCCAATATGTCGTAGGTGTCGTTTTCTATATATTGCAGAGCCTTGGAAAGCGTGACCACCGGATGAAACTTCAACTTAAGACCGTGACGCTCCGCAATCATGCGCATAAGGTCGTAATTGAATCCGCCAAGGGTATCCTCTATTGTATAGAACGAAATCGGCGAATACTCGATAGCGACATCGAGAGTGTCACCTCCCGACGGGCGAAGCTCATCGGAAAGATAGCTGCGATTGCATTTGCGAAGCGAATAAAACAATCCGACTATCACGATAAGCAGAATCAGGTATAACACCACATGTCCGCGTGATGCAGGTTTAATCGGTCCCATCAGTTAGCAAAGTCTATTGAAAGTCCTATCTGGAATTTGCGGGGATTAAGGGGATAGTGAGGCATCGAGAAATAGTTGTTGCTCGTCATACCCTGGTTGAAATGGCTGAACATGACATAAAAGCGTGTCTTGCTCAACTTCATGTTGACATAGGCATTCATGAACGGATATCCTCCGCAATCGATTTCATCCTGATTATAGAATGTCATAGTCGCAGGCTGATAACCGGGAGCCTTGTACTTGGTGTAGTAGTCGCAGTCGACACCGAGCTGCACATCAAGCACGCGAGCCACCTTAAACGAAAGGAACATATTGGAGTAGATCGCCAGCTTGGGGAGCGGAATTATGTCCTGCTCCGACGATGTCTGATAAGTCACCTTGTTGTTCCAGTTAAAGGGGCCGAATGAAAGATCCTGGTTAAGCGTGGCACTGAATATCTGCACGCTTCCACCATGCTGCACCGGCATGCAGTTTTTATTGAAATAGATGTAATTCTGAATATTTTCAACACCTGCCGTCAGGAAAGTGCCGGTGTGCGGAATCGACAGGCGACCGCCCACCCTGAAGCTGCGAGTTTTGCCAAAATCGTTATCCCAGATGAAGTGATTTGACACGTAATGGTTCATCAGATATGGAGCCGCTTCATTCCTGAAACGACCGTATCCGGTTATCGTAACTGAATCGCCAAGCAATTTGAATCGTGTCGACACACTGCCGTCGATGTCGAGATCGCCTACCACATCTCCGATAAGACCGAAACGAGCCGTTGCCTCATAGGTCAATAACGAGCCATACTGTTTGGTCAACTGGCCCCCTACCCACAGCAGATTCTGTTTAGCGCTCTCAGGCACCTTATTTACGGGGTAAGGCGACAATCCCTCAGGCAGCGAAGGCAATCGGTCGATAGTATCGGTCGTCTGAGTATAGCTGCGTATTTCGTGAGTTACAAATGCTGCTGCTCCAAATTTGGCAAACTTGTTAAACTCCTCAAGCAGCGACACTCCAAGTGTATTGGTCAATGACCAATATTTAGTGTGGTCGTCGGTTCCGTCAAGATTGAGATAGGTGTTTTCCCAATAGTCACGTTCCGAAGCCACTTTGTTTTTGAATGTATGACGGCCCGATTTGTAGTCGAGCGTCCATATAAAGCTCGACACGGGTACAAACGTTTCAACCGTAGTGGAGTCGTCGATTTCCTCTTCCTTCCAGAATCCCACCTTATAGGCATTATTGACATAAAACTGTGCGCCTACTACACGATTGAACGCACCTGTAAGATTGGTAGGGATAGCCTTAGGCTCAATCTTATTCTGGCCGGCCTGAAGCTGTGCCGGGTCGGTTATATAGAGGTCGTCGGTTATTCCTCCGTTCTCCTGACCAAGCATATTCCAGTGGTTAAGGAACGCTTGCATCTCATATCGATCGCCCATGTACGATCCCGACAATCCCCAGATAAGATCCTTGGTGGCCTGATAGTCATAACTACCCTTCGAGTATATGTAGTCAATCATTGCGCCTATCTGGGCCTTCTTGTTCACGTTGCCTGAAAATGTCGTTTTCAATCGGTCCTGAACATTCTCCTTGCCTCCGCCCGTATTGTAGGAGAGCAGAGTCATAGGTATTCGGGTGTTGTAGAACTTGTGGGTCGACAGCGAAGGCAGCCAAGCATAAAGCGCATCCTTGAAGAAGAATTCGCCCATTGGCTCTCGGTCAAAGAATATCATGTTCTGTCCCGCCGCACCAAGATTGCCGGTAGTGGCATAAGCCGACGACACTGCCGACGGCACCGACTCCTGCGCGTAGTTATAGAGTGTGGTGTCGATGGTTGACGGCTCCCTCAATCCCAACGGGGGAAGCATTTTCCATGCATAGGACGGTGCTATTACCGGGTCCTTTGCCTGCATTACCGCAATAGCGGCAACGACAAGGCCTGTTATAAAGATAGTTTTCTTCATTGTAACGCAAAGTTACACCAAAACATGCTAATAATCGGCACTATGAGCCAAAAAATTCACCCGCGACATGCTCCTTTGCAGGCAATTGTTACAATAAAGGGCCGTCCTACACAATGAGGACAGCCCTTTAATGCTTTATTCGGCCGCGATTAATTGCCCAATTCCGAGAGGAACTTTATTCGCATAAGCCTTATCTCTTCTTCCGTATATTCGGAGCCGAGTTCGTTTATGGCATCCTCCAAAGCGTCGCTTTCGCTCTCCTTGAAGTACTCGAATATATCGAGCTGACGGTCTTCGTCCATAATCTCGTTAAGGAAATAGTCGATGCTTATCTTCGTACCCGAGTAGACTATAGCCTCTATCTCGTCGAGAAGCTCGCCAAATTCAAGGCCCTTGCTCTCAGCCAACGAATCAAGTGCTATCTTACGGTCGATACCCTGGATTATCGATATCTTAAGCTTGCTCTTGTTGGCGACGCTGCGCACCCTCAAATCCTCGGGGCGCTCGATTTCATTCTCCTCCACGTGGGTCTTTATGACCTTTATGAACTCTTCGCCATATCGCTTTGCCTTGCCGGCTCCCACACCCGGGATGTTCTGCAGCTCTTCGATGCTTATAGGATAGGTAGTGGCCATGGCTTCCAGCGACGGATCCTGGAATATCACGTAGGGAGGCAGTTCGAGTCGCTTGGCCAGCTTCTTTCTCAAATCCTTGAGTATGTTATACAACTCCGGATCGACCGCACAAGCGGCTCCGCTCTTCACAACCATCTCTTCCTCCTCTTCGTTGAATTCATTGTCCTCTACAATCTTGAACGAAGTAGGTTTCTTATAATACGCTTTACCTTTAGCGGTGATTTTCAATAGTCCGAAATTCTCGATGTCGCGGTCAAGGTATCCGGCTATTATGGCTTGTCGTATCACTGTATTGACAGTGCGAGCGTCACTACCCTGCAGACAACCGAATACTTCCAGGTCATCGTGATTGTAAGACTTGACGGTAGCCGTATTGTTTCCCAGCATAACGTCGATTACTTGGTCGGACTTGAATTTTTCTTTAAGTGCGGCGACAGTTTCAATCACGGCACACAATTCATCTTTAGCTTCCACTTGTTTTTTGGGATTTAAACAATTATCACAGTTCCCGCAGTTGTCCTCATTGTACTCTTCTCCGAAATAATGCAACAACGATTTTCGACGACATATCGACGATTCGGCATAAGAGGCGGTTTCAATAAGCAATTGCTTTCCTATCTCCTGTTCAGCCAAAGGCTTTCCCTGCATGAACTTCTCCATCTTCAAGAGATCCTTGTTGATGTAGAACGCTATGCACTGCCCCTCTCCGCCATCTCTTCCGGCTCTACCGGTTTCCTGGTAGTAACCTTCGAGCGACTTGGGGATATCGTAGTGGATTACAAATCGCACATCGGGCTTGTCAATACCCATGCCAAACGCGATAGTGGCAACGATTACATCCACTTTCTCGAGAAGGAATGCATCCTGATTGGCCGACCTGGTGGCTCCATCCATACCGGCATGATAAGGAAGAGCCTTGATGTTGTTTACCTTCAGAATCTCGGCAAGTTCCTCGACCTTCTTTCGACTCAGGCAGTAGATTATTCCGCTCTTGTCGGGATTGGCCTTAATGAACTTGATTATGTCGCGGTCGACATTGGCCGTCTTGGGTCGCACTTCGTAATATAGGTTGGTGCGATTGAACGACGACTTGAACACAGCGGCATCCTGCATACCAAGATTCTTCTGTATGTCATGCTGAACCTTCGGTGTGGCCGTCGCAGTAAGAGCTATTACAGGACGACGACTTATCTCGTTTATAATCGGGCGTATGCGTCGGTATTCAGGGCGGAAGTCATGACCCCACTCCGAAATACAGTGTGCCTCGTCAACGGCATAAAACGAGATGGGAACTGTTTTAAGGAATTCAATATTTTCTTCTTTGGTGAGCGATTCAGGTGCCACATAGAGCAGCTTGGTCTTCCCTGCTATTATATCGCTCTTGACTTGATCGATTGCAGTTTTATTTAGAGAGGAGTTCAGGAAATGGGCCACATTGTCATCCTCACTGAAATTGCGCATGGCATCGACTTGATTTTTCATCAATGCAATTAGCGGTGAAATGACAATGGCCGTACCCTCCATCAATAACGATGGCAATTGATAGCATAATGACTTGCCACCGCCCGTAGGCATCAAGACAAATGTATCATTCCCCGCAAGAAGGCTGGAAATGATTGCCTCTTGATTACCTTTGAAGGTGTCAAATCCGAAGTGCTTCTTAAGCTCTTCTGTAAGAACTATATTCTTTGCCATGGTTGTAAGATTTTGATGGTTTCTGTCAATCTTTATCTTGTCTTTTTCAGCTTCCGGTTTTATTGATTTATTTCAAAATTGGCTTTCTTAAGTTTTTCGAGCGCGTATTCACGCGTCACCTCGAAAGTTTCGGGCTTTTCCGTAGGAATATCAAACATGGAGTCTATCATGATCGACTCGACAATCGAGCGCAATCCACGAGCTCCAAGCTTATATTCAATGGCTTTGTCCACAATGAGGTCGAGTGCGTCGTCGCTAAACGACAACTTCACACCGTCCATCTCAAACAACTTGACATATTGACGCACGATGGCATTCTTAGGCTCGGTGAGCACCCTGCGCAAAGCATCGCGGTTAAGCGGTTCAAGATTGGTGAGAATGGGCAATCGCCCTATTATCTCCGGTATGAGGCCAAACGACTTCAAGTCCTGTGGAGCTACAAATTTCAGATAGTTATCGCGCTGAATGCGCTGACGGGCCGGGTCGGTCGAGTATCCCACCACATGGGTGTTGAGCCTGTGAGCTATCTTCTGCTCGATTCCATCAAATGCACCTCCGCAAATGAACAGGATATCCTTGGTGTTTACGGGAATCATGCGCTGCTCGGGATGCTTGCGGCCTCCTTGAGGCGGTACATTCACGATTGAGCCTTCGAGTAGCTTAAGCAAGCCCTGCTGCACACCCTCGCCGCTCACATCACGTGTAATCGACGGATTGTCGCCCTTACGGGCTATCTTGTCAATCTCATCGATGAACACTATACCCTTTTCAGCCTTAGCGACATCATAGTCAGCGACTTGCAGCAATCGAGTGAGAAGGCTCTCTATATCCTCGCCCACGTAACCGGCCTGTGTCAGCACCGTAGCATCGACTATGGTAAACGGCACATTGAGCAACTTGGCGATTGTCTTTGCAAGCAATGTCTTGCCGGTACCGGTAGGCCCTACAAGGATTATGTTGCTCTTCTCGATGTCTACATCGTCATCCTGCTTTTGCGAAAGACGCTTGTAGTGATTGTAGACGGCCACCGAAAGATACTTCTTGGCATCGTCCTGCCCGATTACATATTGATTAAGGAATTCGTATATCTCCTTCGGCTTGGGTATGTCGGTGAGTGAAGTGGCTTCCTTGGAGGCCGCCTTGTTCTCGCGGTGATACTCTTCGAGCATTCCGCTTATCGCCGCTACACATTCTGCGCATATATAGGTGTTGGCCTTGTCGACTGAAGGCACCAGGGCCTCAGTCATGTTGGCCGGACGACCACAGAACGAGCATTTAGCTGTGTCAGTGCTTTTTGCCATATATCACAGGACCGTAGGGTTAATGTTTAGCCTTTACAAGGACCTTATCGATCATGCCGTAATCCTTGGCTTCCTCAGCCGTCATCCAATAATCGCGGTCGGAATCCTTTTCGACTTTTTCAAACGGCACGCCTGAGTGCTCGGAAATTATCGTATATAATTCCTTCTTTAATTTTTGAATCTCACGGGCAGTAATCTCGATATCGGAAGCCTGACCCTGAGCGCCGCCCATGGGCTGATGAATCATGACTCTTGAATGACGAAGCGCAAATCGCTTGCCGGCGGTACCGGCCACAAGCAGCACGGCAGCCATCGAAGCGGCAATGCCTGTACATATAGTAGCTACATCGCTTGAAATGTATTGCATAGTGTCATATATGCCAAGACCGGCATATACCGAGCCGCCGGGTGAGTTGATGTATATCGACACATCCTTACCGGGATCTGCCGAGTCGAGGTACAGAAGCTGAGCCTGTATGACATTGGCGGTATAGTCATTGACATCGGTACCAAGGAATATGATTCTATCCATCATCAGTCGTGAGAAAACATCCATTTGTGCCACATTTAGCTGGCGTTCCTCTATGATGGTAGGTGAAATGTAGCTTGAGGTGATGTTGGAAGCATTTGTGGCTGCGACATATTGGTCGAGAGCAAGTCCGTTCATGCCCAAATGCTTTACGGCGTAATTTCTAAAGTCGTTGTTCATATAAGTACGTTACATTTTAGTTTACTATTCAAAGATACAAAATAAATATTAGATTACTGCAAAAAAATAACGGTGATGTTTTTCTTTTTTTGTCAAAAAAATCGGGACGATGCTTCCGCACCGCCCCGTTATCATTCAAGAATATGCTGTTGAATTATTCCTTGGTAGCAATTTCCTTAAATTCGTCGAGAGAAACGGTCTTATTATCGACTGTAATCTTATCCTTAATGGCGTCAAACAGCTTGACATCGCCTACCTCTTCAACGATACGCGGACGGTAGTTCTTGTCGGCGAGAATGCGGCGGGCATAGTCGGTCAACGTGTCGTCATCCATATTTGTCATGCCGTACTGAGCGAACTGTGCGCGGGCAATCATCTTGGCGTGATTTATGAGATCCTGCTCTTCGATCTTAACCTGGCAGATGTCGGCAAGACGCTCCTTCACGAGCTGCCACTTCAGCGACGGCTCCATCTTAACGTATTCAGCGTCAACGTTCTCAGCGGTTACGCCCTCGTTGCGACGCACGAGCCACTTCTTAAGCACCTCGGCGGGAAGTTCCATGTCGCCGTATTTTGCCATCATGGCCTTCTCGACATCAACGCGGAAAAGCATTTCGCTGTTACGTGCGAGCTCGCGGGCAATCATCTCCTTGACACCGTTGCGATACTCCTCTTCATTCTTCGCCTTGTCCTTACCGAGCACGTTGTCAAAGAGTTCCTGATTGAGTTCGGCGGGACGAACGACTATGATTTCAGAAATTGACATTTCAAAGTCGCCCTTTATGTCAGCGGCCTTATCCTTGTCAACTCCGAGCATTGATGAGAGCTCGGCGGCATTGCCTTCGCAAGTCTTCCAGGGGTTGAACACAACCTTGTCGTTAACCTTCTTTCCGATGAACTTGTCGGCCTGCTCCTTATCCTTGAAATACATAGGAGCTACGATGCCGTTAAGCATCTGGATGGCATCCTCTTCGGTCTTTACAGTGCCGTCCTCGTTAAGCTCCATGATCGAACCCTTTACAAGTGCGTTGGGCTCAACTTCCTCGCCGGGCACCTGTGCGCCGAAACGCTCACGGAAGTTCTTGTCCTGCTCATTGATCATCTCATCGGTAACTTCGATGGTGTAATAAGGAACGGTAGTGTCCTTACCTGCCTCAATGTTGAGTTCAGGAACGAGGGCGAGTTCATATTGGAACGTGAAGTCCTTCTTGTTCTTAAGGTCGAGCTCTACTACATCCACGGGAAGCGGTTCGCCAAGCACACCAAGCTTGTTGTCGCGGATATAACCTACAACTGCATTGTAAACTTCATTGTTGATAACATCGCTTGTAACCTGCTTTCCAAAACGGCGGTTAAGTTCGCCGAAAGGTACATGACCCTGACGGAATCCGGGGATATTGTGCTTCTTGCCAATCTCCTTAAGTTCCTTGGTCACCTTTTCCTTGTAGTCATTCTCCTCAATCGACACGGTGAGTATTGCGCTCACATTGCCGGTCTTCTCAATCGATACGTTCATAAGACTGTATTAATATTTAATTTCTTTATAGTTCAAAATCGGAGTTAACGCCGTCACGTCCAGCCGATTAAGCTAAAATACGTGAAGTCGGGGCCTAAAATTCAGCCACAAAATTAACTTTTAATATTGTATTAAACAATTTCAAGTCAACTTTTTTACCGATACGACATGCAATTATAGCAAATTTTATGCCAAATTAATCTTTATACCGGCAAGCAGTCACACACCGGCTGCATTATAATGATTTATTAACAAAAATAAGGATGGACAGCCGAAGTAATATCTAAATTTTTACTAAATTTGCACCCATAAACCAATCAATAATAAGTAAGGTAAAGAGTATGGTTGTTTTCTTTAAAAAAGGCGCCAATCATTTCATCGCAGTTGAAACCGATCATCGTTTCAACGAAAATGAAAGCGATAAGCTATCATGGCTTTTCGGTGGTGCCACCCCCCTCACAAGTACATCACTCAAAGGTCGATTCATTGGACCGCGTCGTGAAATGATCACACCCTGGAGTACAAATGCAGTAGAGATTACCCAAAACATGGGCCTTGAAGGCATAACCCGAATCGAGGAGTTTGACCGCACGACCGAGGAGAAGCCCCGATTTGACAAAATGCTGCAGCGTGTCTACGACGGACTGAACAGCAAGATATTCACAGTTGCAAAAACTCCGGCCCCCATCGTCTACATCGACGACATATCGGAGTACAATAAAGCCGAAGGACTCGCATTGAGCAAGGACGAAGAGCAGTATCTTCGCGACCTGAGCAAAAAGCTCGGACGCCCCCTTACCGACAGCGAAGTATTCGGTTTCTCACAGGTGAATTCCGAACATTGCCGCCACAAGATATTCAACGGCACGTTCATAATCGACGGTGAGGAGAAACCGCTGTCACTATTCAAGCTCATCAAGAAAACATCGCAGGTCAACCCTAACAAGCTCGTTTCAGCCTACAAAGATAATGTGGCATTTGTCGACGGCCCTAAGGTTGACCAATTTTATCCGGTAAATCCCGACCGTCCCGATTTCTTCGAGGTAAAGCCTCTCGACACGGTCATCTCGCTTAAAGCCGAAACCCATAACTTCCCCACGACAGTTGAGCCTTTCAACGGTGCTGCTACAGGTACCGGCGGTGAGATACGCGACCGCCTCGGCGGTGGTAAGGCAAGTCTTCCCATCGCAGGTACCGCCGTTTACATGACATCCTATCCCCGCATGTCACCCGAACATCGATGGGAAATGATGATGGATCCCCGCGCATGGCTATATCAGACCCCGTGCGACATCCTTATAAAGGCATCAAACGGAGCTTCGGACTTCGGAAACAAATTCGGACAACCTCTTATCTGCGGCTCACTGCTCACATTTGAGCATGAGGAGAACGGTAAGAAATATGCCTATGACAAAGTGATAATGCTTGCCGGAGGTGTTGGATTCGCCGCAAAGAAGGATGCAATCAAGGGCGAGCCTGTTGCCAACGAGAAGGTTGTAGTGATGGGCGGCGACAACTATCGCATCGGAATGGGCGGTGGTGCCGTATCGTCGGTTGAAACCGGACAATATGACAACTCAATCGAGCTTAATGCCGTTCAGCGCGCCAACCCCGAAATGCAGAAACGCGTCAGCAATGTAATCCGCGCACTTGCCGAAAGCGACGACAACCCCATAATATCGATTCACGACCATGGCGCAGGCGGTCATCTCAACGCCTTGTCGGAGCTCGTTGAAGCTACCGGCGGCAAGATCGACATCAGCGCACTGCCTATAGGCGACAAGACTCTCTCGGCCAAGGAAATCGTGGGCAACGAGAGTCAGGAACGCATGGGTATGGTTCTCAAGCAGGACGATATCGAATACGTTAAACGAATAGCCGACCGCGAACGCGCACCCTTCTATGTAGTAGGAGAAACTACCGGCGACGACCGCTTCGTATTTGAGCAGAAGGACGGCGTGAAGCCTATCGACCTGGCAATGGCCGACATGTTTGGCAATTCGCCCAAGACCGTAATGAAGGACTCAACCGTTACCACCACCTATAAGGATGTTGAATACGATGCAGCACACATCGAGGATTATCTACGCGATGTGCTGAGCCTTGAAGGCGTAGCCTGCAAGGATTGGTTGACCAACAAGGTCGACCGTTCGGTTACCGGCAAAATCGCCCGTCAGCAGTGTCAGGGCGAGACTCAGCTTCCGTTGAGCGACTGCGGTGTCGTTTCACTCGACTATCAAGGCAAGGCCGGTATCGCCACCTCTATAGGTCACGCTCCTCAGGTTGCATTGGTAGATGCCGCCAAGGGTTCGGTAGTTGCAGTTGCCGAAGCACTGACCAACATCGTCATGGCTCCGTTGAGCGAAGGCATAAAGAGCCTGTCGTTAAGCGCCAACTGGATGTGGCCGTGCAAGAACCCCGGAGAGGATGCAGCTCTTTACCGTGCAGTGGAAGCCTGCAGCGATTTCGCTTGCGCATTAGGTGTGAACATTCCCACAGGAAAGGACAGCCTTTCAATGACCCAGAAATACGGCGACGACAAAGTATTTGCTCCCGGCACCGTAATCATCTCGGCCGCCGGCGAGGTCAGCGATGTCAAAAAGACCGTTTCACCCGTGCTCCGCAATAAGAAGTCCACATTATATTATATAGACTTCTCAAGCGACTCGCTGAAGCTCGGCGGTTCGGCACTTGCCCAGTCATTGAACCGACTTGGAAGCGACGCCCCCACAGTTACCGACGCAGCACAGTTTGTGAAGACATTCAATGCCGTACAAAGCCTTGTCAACGACAAAGCCATCATGGCAGCTCACGACATCTCAGCCGGAGGTCTTGTCACTACCCTTCTTGAAATGACATTTGCCAATGTCGACGGAGGTATAGCCATGTCGACCGAAGGCTTCGCTTCGATGGGAGAAACCAATCTCGTCAAGATTCTCTTTGCCGAGAACCCCGCGCTTGTAATACAAGTTGCCGACGCAAAGACCGCCAAGGTTGAATCGGTACTTGAAAAAGCCGGAGCTCGCTTCTGCGCCATAGGTCAGCCTCAGAGCGAACGCACCCTCGTCATAAATCACGACGGAAACGAGCAGATGCTCTTCATCGACTATCTGCGTGATGTGTGGTTCCGTTCATCTTACCTAATGGATGCCGTACAGAGCGGTGAGAAGTGCGCTGCAATGCGATTTGAGAATTACAAGAAACAACCCATACGCTACCGTCTTCCCAAGGATTACAACGGCTCGCTGAAGTCACGCGGACTCTCCTTGCGTCGTGACAACAAGTCGGGCATACGCGCAGCAATCATCCGTGAAAAGGGTGTGAACGGCGACCGTGAAATGGCCTATTCACTCTACCTTGCCGGATTTGATGTAAAGGATGTCCACATGACCGACCTCATGTCGGGTCGTGAAACGCTTGAGGATGTCAACATGATCGTATTCTGCGGCGGATTCTCCAACTCCGATGTACTCGGCTCAGCCAAGGGATGGGCAGGAGGATTCCTCTGGAATGAAAAGGCAAAAGCAGCGCTTGACAACTTCTACAAGCGCGACGACACTCTCAGCCTCGGTATCTGCAACGGATGTCAGCTGATGATTGAGCTCAACCTTATCAATCCCGAGCATTCGCGCAAAACTGTCATGGAGCATAACATCTCACATAAGTTTGAGTCACAGTTCCTCGGCGTAACAATACCGCAGAACAACTCCGTGATGTTTGGCTCGCTCTCAGGCTCAAAGCTCGGTATATGGGTTGCTCACGGCGAAGGACGCTTCAACTTGCCCGAATCGCTTGACAAATACAACATTGTGGCCAAGTACAACTACTCGGCTTATCCCGGCAATCCCAACGGCTCGCGTGGAGCTGTAGCAGGTATAGCATCGGCCGACGGTCGTCACCTCGCAATGATGCCCCACCTCGAACGCGCCATATTCCCGTGGCAGTGCGGATTCTATCCCGACAGCCATCGCAACGACGAAGTTACGCCATGGATTGACGCATTTGTCAATGCTCGCAAGTGGATTGAAAAAAGAGTGAAGTAAAACAATCAATCTCGTAATAATATGGGAGGATTTTTCGGAGTCGCAAAACACGACGAATGCATAAACGAGCTGTTCTACGGAGTTGACTACAACTCCCACATGGGCACCAAACGTGCCGGAATAGCCACCTGCTACGGCGGCGTGTTCACGCGCTCCATCCACAATATTGAAAATTCCTATTTCAGATCCAAATTTGAAGGCGATCTGAAGGATTTCAGGGGAAATGTAGGCATCGGTGTCATAAGTGACACCGATGCACAACCCATAATTGTAAACTGCCACCTCGGCAAGTTTGCAATAGTCACCGTAGGCCGCATCAACAATATCAACGAACTTGAGAAGGAGCTGCTTGCCAAGGGACACCATTTCTGTGAACACAGTTACGACATCATCAACCCCACTGAGATGATAGCCGCGCTAATCAGCGAGGGAACCGACTATGTCACAGGTATCAAGAACGTATATGCCCGTGTCAAAGGCTCATGTTCAATGCTGTTGCTCACTGAGGACAGCATCATAGCGGCGCGTGACAAATACGGACGCACACCTATAATCGTGGGACAGAAGGACGGCGCACACGCCATTACAAGTGAAACGTGCGCATTCCCCAATCTCGGCTACGATGTGTGCTACAATCTCGGCCCTGCCGAAATTGTAGAGGTCAAGGCCGATGGCATTACAAAGCTCAAGGAGGCTGAAAAGACCATGCAGATATGCGCATTCCTGTGGACCTATTACGGTTACCCGGTATGCGAGTATGAAGGAAAGAATGTCGACCTCATGCGTTACGAATCAGGACTTGAAATGGGTCGTAACGATGACACTGAAGTCGATTTCGTCAGCGCGGTGCCCGATTCGGGAATTGGAATGGCTTTGGGCTATTCCCAAGGCAAAGGAGTCCCCTACCAGCGCGGTATCGTGAAATATACCCCTACATGGCCCAGAAGCTTTACACCCAGCACCCAGGAACGCCGTGAGCTTGTGGCCAAGATGAAGTTGATTCCCAACAAGACTCTGCTCAAGGACAAGAAGGTCATATTCTGCGACGACTCGATAGTGCGCGGAACTCAGTTGCGCGACAACGTGAAGGACTTGTTTGACTGTGGAGCTAAAGAGGTGCACATCCGCATCAGCTGCCCGCCGCTCATCTATCCGTGCAAGTTCCTTAACTTTACGGCATCCAAAAGCGACATGGAGCTCATCACACGACGCGTGATACAGCGCCTTGAGGGTCGTCATGACAAAGATCTCCAGGAGTATGCCACAACCGATTCGCCCAAATACAAGGCGATGGTTGAGAGCATTCGCGAGGAACTTGGATTGACATCGCTGAAGTTCAACTCCATCGAAACCATAGTGAAGTCGATAGGCTTGCCCAAATGCTGCGTATGCACCCACTGTTTCGACGGAAGCAGTTTCGATTAATACGTTTTTTTGGTTAAGACCTTAGAAAACACTATCTTTGCAATCAATATAAAGTATAATATATTAACTGTCTAATATCTTTTAATCATGAGTCTAAACATCATTGTGCTCGCAAAGCAGGTGCCCGACACCCGTAATGTTGGCAAAGATGCGATGAAGGAAGATGGCACTATAAACCGTGCGGCTCTCCCTGCCATCTTTAATCCCGAGGACTTGAACGCCCTTGAACAGGCACTTCGCCTCAAGGACGCTAATCCGGGGTCCACT
The DNA here is from genome assembly GCF_004803695.1 of Muribaculum gordoncarteri. NCBI lineage: Bacteria > Pseudomonadati > Bacteroidota > Bacteroidia > Bacteroidales > Muribaculaceae > Muribaculum > Muribaculum gordoncarteri. The sequence goes on along the minus strand of NZ_CP039393.1, from coordinate 1,226,069 downwards.
ATTACATTGCTTACAATGGGGCTGCCACGTGCCTCTGAAATCATTCGTGAAGCTATTTACCGCGGTGCCGACACCGGTATCGTTCTTACCGACCGTGCTCTTGGCGGTGCCGACACTCTTGCCACCTCATACTCTCTCGCTCAGGCTGTCAAGAAATTCGGCAATTATGACATAATCCTCGGAGGCCGTCAGGCTATCGACGGTGACACCGCTCAGGTTGGTCCTCAGATAGCCGAAAAACTCGGTTTGCCCCAGGTTACTTATGCCGAGGAGATCCTTGAGCTTAAGGATGGTCATGTAGTTGTAAAGCGTCGTCTTGAATCAGGCGTTGAAACCGTCAAGGCTCCCCTGCCCTGTGTCGTTACAGTCAACGGCTCGGCAGCCGAATGTCGTCCCCGCAACGCCCGTCGAGTTCAGAAATACAAATATGCCGTTTCTCCCAGCGAAAAGGAGAAGCTTTCCGATGACATGAAGGCCATAGTTGACGCCCGTCCCTATCTAAACCTTCAGGAGTGGAGCGCCGCCTACGTTGACGCCGACCCGCAGCAGATAGGTCTTGCAGGATCGCCTACAAAGGTAAAGGCTATCGAAAATGTAGTATTCACTGCCAAGGAAAGCCTCACACTCGACAATGACGATGCCCAGATCGAAGAACTCGTAAAGGAACTTATCGCTAATCACACTATAGGCTAATCTACTTAAAGAATCAACACAATCATGACAGACAATAATAACTTAATCGTATATTGCGAATACGAAGACGGCAAAGTGGCCGATGTGAGCCTTGAGCTTCTCACCAAGGGTCGCGTACTTGCCGATAAGCTCGGTGTCAAGTTGGAAGCCCTCGTAATTGGCGACAAGTTGGATAAAATCGAAGAAACGCTCTATCCCTATGGAGTCGACACTGTATATAAGGTTGAGGATGCACGCCTCTATCCCTATACTTCCAATCCTCATGCAAGCGTGCTGATCAACCTGTTCAAGGAAATCAAGCCGCAGATATGCCTCATGGGTGCAACCTGCATAGGCCGTGACCTCGGTCCCCGCGTATCTTCATGCCTCCACAGCGGCCTTACCGCCGACTGTACAGCTCTTGAAATCGGCGACCACAAGGATCCCAAGACAGGCAAGGAATACACCGACCTTCTCTACCAGATTCGCCCGGCATTCGGCGGTAACATCGTTGCAACCATCGTGAATCCCGACTGCCGTCCTCAGATGGCAACCGTGCGCGAAGGCGTGATGAAGAAAGAGATCAAGGATCCCGCTTACAAAGGCGAGGCCATAAATCTTGACGCATCCAAGTATGTAAGCCCCGAAGACTTTGTTGTTGAAATCATCGACCGTCACATCGAGAAGTCGAAAGTCAACATCAAGAACTCACCCATCATCGTTGCCGGAGGTTACGGAATGGGAAGCAAGGAGGGATTTGACCTTCTGTTTGAATTGGCCAACACTCTCGGCGGTGAAGTCGGAGCGTCACGTGCAGCCGTTGATGCCGGATTTGCCGAGCATGGCCGTCAGATTGGTCAGACCGGCGTTACCGTTCGTCCCAAGCTTTACATAGCCTGCGGTATTTCAGGACAGATTCAGCACATTGCAGGTATGCAGGAAAGCTCTATCATCATCTCGATAAACAACGACCCCAACGCTCCCATCAACACCATCGCCGACTACGTTATCACCGGCAATGTTGAAGATATCGTTCCCAAACTCATCAAATATTACAAGAAGAACTCAAAATAATATTTGATCGAATGAATCGACTTATCTCTATATTTGCTTGCTTATGCATCATGTCCTCCATTGTCGGAGGTCGTGAATTGCACTTGAAAACGACTTCATTTGAGGATTACATCCCTCTGCTGGAGAATGCCGGTTTCCATTTGGAAAGCTTTGATATTTCGGATCTTGCCGACAGTTCTTATTACATTCAATTGCAAATTCGCGAATATGAGGCAGGGAAAACCGATTTCAAGACCAACATGATACCCTATGCTCTATATAATCGAACTATGGCAAGCGAATTTAAAGATACCATAATTCCGGCCGAAGAGATGGCTGTCCCTGAAAAAGGCATATACACTTTAGGCCGAAAAGTCAACATCGGATTGCGTTCAGTCACTGATTCCACCAAAGCCGTATTAATGGATATTCCCAAGATTGGTACCATGCCTCTATCCCTTAAAATGCGCAAGGTACACAATCCCGACACGGGCGATGACATTATGATTGAATATAATACACGTCCCTTCAAAGTGGATTCTATCCGTATCAATGATTTCACTCCACTCGTGTGGGCCGGCTCATTTTGGTGGGATGATGATTTCAAGATATTCCGAAGCTGCGGAGAAAAGGAGATAAGTTCATTGTCAAGCGAAATAGTCGATAATTCACCGCACTACTATGTAATAGGCATTGTAGTGACACCTAAATAACATGAAATAATAAACAACCAATAGTAATGGCTAATTTTTATAACGACAATCCCAGTCTTAAGCATCATCTGACTCATCCGTTGATGCGTAAGATTATCAAATTGAAAGAGCGTAACTATACCGACGCCGAGAAGTACGACTACGCTCCTTTCAACTATGACGATGCCATGGACTCCTATGAAAAGGTCCTTGAAATCGCCGGTGAAATAAGTGGTGACATCGTAGCACCCAACGCTGAAAGCGTAGACCACGAAGGCCCTCACGTAGTAAACGGTCGAGTTGTATATGCCGAAGGTACTCAGAAGAATCTCGACGCTCTTGTAAAGGCAGGCCTTATGGGCATCTCACTGCCCCGCCGCTACAACGGTCTTAACTTCTCGCTTGTACCCTACATCATGGCAGCCGACATGGTTAGTCGTGCCGATGCCGGATTTGTCAACATCTGGGGTCTGCAGGACTGTGCCGAAACAATCTATGAATTTGCCGATGAGGATCAGCGTAAGCGTTATCTTCCCCGCGTGTGCGCAGGCGAAACCATGGCTATGGACCTTACCGAGCCCGATGCAGGTAGCGACCTTCAGGCCGTTATGCTCAAGGCTACTCCCGATGAGGAGAACGGCTGCTGGCGTCTTAACGGCGTGAAGCGCTTCATCACCAACGGCGACGGTGACATAGCACTTGTACTCGCACGTAGCGAGGAAGGCACAAAGGACGGTCGCGGATTGTCGATGTTCATTTACGACAAGAATGACGGAGGCGTAACAGTTCGCCGCATCGAAAATAAAATGGGGATCAAGGGTTCACCCACATGCGAGCTCGTTTTCAAGAATGCAAAGGCTGAACTTTGCGGTTCACGTAAGCTCGGTCTTATCAAGTATGTGATGGCCCTCATGAACGGTGCCCGCCTCGGAATCGCAGCTCAGTCGGTAGGTGTATCGGAAGCTGCTTACCGTGAAGCTCTTGACTATGCACGTGACCGCCGTCAGTTTGGAAAGGCAATTATCGAGTTCCCCGCTGTTTACGAGATGCTTTCAGTAATGAAGGCCAAGCTCGATGCATCACGCTCGCTGCTCTATGAAACCACTCGTTTTGTCGACATGTACAAGACCTACGAGGACATAGCACGTGAACGCTCACTGACTCCCGACGAACGCGCCGAGATGAAGAAGTATTCACGTCTTGCCGATGCCTTCACTCCCATGGCCAAGGGCATGGGCAGCGAATACAGCAACCAGAACGCTTACGATTCAGTACAGGTACACGGCGGTTCAGGCTTCATGAAGGACTACGCTTGCGAGCGCATCTATCGTGACGCACGCATAACCTCAATCTACGAAGGTACTACACAGCTCCAGGTTGTGGCAGCCATACGCCACGTGACCACAGGCACCTATCTGAACCAGATACGCGCTTATGAGAACGAGAACATTGCCGAAGCTTATCTGCCGTTGAAGGACGAGCTTGTTAAGCTTACCGACATATATGCCGCCGCAGTTGAGAAAGTTACATCGGCAAAGGATTCGGAATATCTTGACTTCATGGCCCGTCGCCTTGTCGAGATGGCAGGCAACATCATCATGAGCTATCTGCTCATCCTCGATGCAAGCCGCAACGAAGAGTTTGACGCTTCGGCCCGTGTTTACAATAACATAGCCAAGGCCGAGGTTGCAAAGCACGCCGAATTCATCAACAACTTTACTCCTTCGGAAGTAAACGTTTACAAGAAAGCATAAAATTTTTTCATTGTTAATACCGAGGCATCGCTGTCATGTGACAACGATGCCTCTTTTTACTGTCATTTTACATAAGCTAAAAAATATGAATTATGGTGTAATAAATGAATTTTATATTTAATTTCCCATCTTTTACAGTCCAAAAACGAGCAAACCCTTTTGTACATTGGCGTGAAGCCATGTGCAAAAGGGTCTATATATGTAGCACTGGAATGGGGTTATCTATATTTAACCTTTTTTAATATTAGCAATAATCTGTTTGATTTTCTGACGAGTAACAATCTCGGTGTCGAGTCTGAAGCCGGCTTTGGCATGTAGGTCATCGGTAAGATCATCCCGTGTGAAGTTAGGCTTGTAGCCTTCTCCCTTGACTATGTTCATAGTCATTGACCGTAGTTTCTCAATTATAGCGGAGGATGTGTATTTATAGTTCAGTTCCTTTTCCATTATTCTGAAGAGCAGTAGTGTGATAAAGCAGACAATGAAGTGGGCCCTTATGTGTTCCGCCGTCCAGACGAAGACGGGTCGACCCTTGAAGTCAGTCTTGATGACCCTGAAGGCATCCTCCGACTCCCAGCGGTTATGGTTCAGTTCGATGATTTTCGTCACATTGTCAGACAGATCCGTACATATCGCATAGAAGCCGTCATATTTTTCTTCTTCTGATATGGCGTCAAGATTCAGGGAGACGGTTCTGAATACCGCAACCTCGCCGTCTTCTGTGGCGTAGGTCTCGGAAAGGAACCTGTCAGGGCTCTTATAAGATTTGGTCAATGTCCTGTTTCCACGTGCATTGCTGTCAGCCTTGTCAATCTCGCGTTGACGCAGGAATCGGAGGTAGTCGCGGTATTTGTATGAAAATGTCACAATCAATCTTTGAGAGAACTTTGTCTTTTCATTGACAATCCAACGCTCGCGATAAAAAGTGCGGTCTCCGTAATAACGGGCAGTATCGGCATCAGTCAGGTCAAACTCCAGTTCATCCTCGTCTGCATCCCGGTACCGCTTGTCTTTTTGTACCGTGTCGGACTTTACAAGTTTCCATCCTGTCGGTTCCAGACACCAGTCCCTGAGATTATCCTCCAGTTTCTTTATTGACTGCACCGTTATGAATGATCTTTCTGCTGTGGAGTTATATGACCGGTTGCCTTCAGAAGAGAGACCTCCGTCTGTACAGACTACAATCTTGCTGACCCCCATCTTCTCAACTATAATCTTTTCAGTTGGAATCAAGGTAGTCTGTTCGTTGGCATTGCCGGGATTGATGCACATCGCAACCGGCATGCCGGAGTTGTCGATGAACATACCCATCTGTACGATGGGGTTCGGTCGATGTTCCTTGGAGACTCCGTACTTGCGTATACGTTCATGAACGTTCCCTTTTTTGTCTGTCACATAGTCCGGATCGGCAGATTCTCTCTCGAAAAAATAGTTGGTGCAGTCATAGTACATGACGGTCGTATCCCGTTCGACAACCTTTGACGAATTAAGGAAAAGTCTCTTCTGGATGTATTCACCGTGTCTGTCCAGGATATCCAGACTCCTGTAGATATGCTGTTTTTCTATATCAAAAGGCTCGATATAGCTTCCGCTCCTGCGATAATTACCTAGTTTTGAAGCCGGTCTCAAAAGCCGTTCGTAGACCATCAGCTCCAGAACTTTGTTGAAATCGAAGTCGAACTTATGTTTACGTGAGATTGCCTCGCATATCCTGTCCATCCCGACCTTATGGTACAGCCGTTTAAGAAACAGATATCCGCTCTCGCAACTCTGAGCCTCGCCTTTTTCAATAAGCTTTGTGGGCGACAGACGTGATATTATCACCTGCCGGCCCTCCTTCTCCTGTGCCGTAAGCCTGGCGATATATCCCCTGGCCCATTCAACAGGATCTCTGTCTCCGCATCTCTGACGAACTTCCTCAAGCGTTCCAAGGCGCTCATGGATTCTTGAGGTACTTTTGCCGTTCTTGTCCCTGTATGCCTTCTGTACATAAAGGATGGAAGTCTTTTTTGTCTTGGTTATTTTCAGCTTCATATTATGCCGCCCTGCCGTTGATTGCTACACGGTGCTACAAAGATAGTAATAAAATTTGACACGTGCAAGCGTGCCAGCAAAAAAGATTCATGAAAATGCAACTGTCAAACTACCGAGTTTGACGCTTCGGCCCGTGTTTACAATAACATAGCCAAGGCCGAGGTTGCAAAGCACGCCGAATTCATCAACAACTTTACTCCTTCGGAAGTAAACGTTTACAAGAAAGCATAAAATTTTTTCATTGTTAATACCGAGGCATCGCTGTCATGTGACAACGATGCCTCTTTTTACTGTCATTTTACATAAGCTAAAAAATATGAATTATGGTGTAATAAATGAATTTTATATTTAATTTTGTTGTAGTCAACTTAATTTTCCAAAACGACAATGCGCAGGTCATTATATATATTCGCTATAGTCACAGTGTTGCTTGCCACCGGATGTAAATCATCAAAATCGGTGACGGGTTCGACATCGTCCTATGACAAGAATCGACCTGCCGACACCCGCATTGAAATTCCCGAGTTATACGGCGACGAGAAGCTTCTTGTCGACGAAGCGTTGACATGGCTCGGAACACGTTACAAATACGGCGGCAAGGACTATAACGGCACCGATTGTTCGGGGCTCACCATGCAGGTTTACATGAAAGCGCTTGGCATAGCGCTTCCTCGCTCGTCACGTGAACAGCAACAATTCTGCAAGTCGATACACAAAAGCAAGCTCAATGCCGGCGACCTCGTATTCTTTTGCACGGGACGCGACAAAACACGTGTGTCACATGTCGGTCTGTATGTTGGAAACGGACAGATTATACATTCATCAGCAAGTCGCGGCGTAATCGTAAGCCGACTTGAAGAGAAATATTACACATCAACCTACCATTCATCGGGTCACGTACAACGCAAAACATCCTCAAAGCCCGTCAAAAAGATTAAGCCGGAGAAGCCCGCAACTCCCAAATTTGAGAACGAGCCGATGCAATTTGACCTCGACGAGGTTATTGAAGCTAAAATTGATTCAATCTACAGCTCTTTCCTCGATTAAAATATTGGGAAACGGGGTCTAATTCTCCTGATTGAAGTACCAAGGATGATTAATCACCTTGGTTATGCCTTTCGACTCGCCGCCACCCAATATTCGACGCGCAAAAAAGAAATTATCCACCGCATCCAGGCGGTTCAATCTCACGCGTCCGGCCGATTCTATGAATATGCCGTCACCTATATAAATACCCACATGGTTAACGCGCCGAGTGACCATATTTCCGAAAAACAGCAAATCGCCCTTCTTTAAGTCATCTTCATTAACCTCAGTGCCGGTCAAAGCCTGTTGCGATGCGTCACGCATCAATATTAAGCCGTTGCGATAGTAACACATCTTAGTCAAGCCCGAACAGTCCATTCCCTTTGACGACAATCCGCCCCATAGATATGGTGTTCCCATCACTGCTGCAGCCGTAGACACCACAAGCGATGCATCGGGATTCTGCCGGCTCCACTTGTCAAGCGACATCACATCCTTTGTGTCGACCCATGCTGTACGCCCGTCGGGAAGCGTCACTTCGGTACGCCGCTTTCCGTTTTTGATGCTTCCTTCCATAATGTCGCCTTGCACCAGGTCACTTACCGTCACGTTATCTTTCTCGCCCGAGTAGGCCTTGACCTCACGATCGCTTACCACTATTACCCTCGGAGCGTCGCGCCACTTTTTCATGTATTCGTCATCGGTCACCGTCAGCGAATTGTCTATCACATATCCCCAATATCCGTCAGGCATTTCCACGAAGTACCAGCCATCGGATATCCTGTCATGCACACGCAACGGCGTACCCATGAGCACCTGTGTCGACAGTTCCGAACTGTGAGAGGGATTGGTGCGCACGTTTGCTACCGAAATATGAGGTAACGCCCAATTCTGAGCCGAAGCCGAGAATGAAGCCAACGTAACGCACAAAGTCAATATACTATTTATTATAGAATTATTCATTGTTTAGCTTCTTTTATGGCAAAGATAGCCCAATTATTTCATTCTGTAAAAAAGTTTACCCACAATCAATCTTTTTCTAATTAATCTTGTTATAATATTATGAATATTTAATTCGCTACTATTATGCATTTAACGCCTAAAGAAATTGACAAATTGATGTTGCTCAATCTCGGAATGATTGCTGAGCGCCGTAAAAACAAAGGACTTAAGCTTAATTATCCGGAAGCTGTTGCATACATCACATCGGCTGCGCTTGAAGAAGCCCGTGCCGGTAAGACGGTTGAGGAAGTGATGGTGGAAGCCTCCAATGTTCTCACTAAAGACGATGTCATGCCCGGCGTAGCCGACATGATTTCCTTGCTTCAGGTTGAGGCTGTGTTTACCGATGGCTCTCGCCTTGTTAGTATTCACCACCCAATCAAGTAATTAACCCTTTAAAACACAAAAAATCATGGCAACAAACAACAATCAGGCTAACGTTGCCGGGCAAATACCCGGTAATCCTCCGTTGAATGCCGAAGGTTACAGCAAGGATAATCCACCCAAAGCAAGTGACACTCCGACTACTATTTATAACGGTGTACCGCCAATCTACGACAAAAAAGAGCCCGGATTTACCCCCACGAAGTATGTACCCGTAGGTGGAGTCGATTTAGCATCGGATCCTATAGAGTATAACACCGACCGCTACACTGTAAAGGTAACAGTACACAACACCGGTGACCGACCCGTTCAGGTTGGCTCACACTTCCATTTCTTTGAAGTGAACCGTTATCTTGAATTTGACCGCCCCAAAGCCTATGGATGTCACTTGAACATTCCGGCTACTACCGCAATCCGTTTTGAACCCGGTGATGAAAAGGAAGTAGAGCTTGTAAGCTACAGTGGAAAGCGCAAAGTGTGGGGCTTCAACGATCTTGCCAACGGTTATACCGGAGGTCAGGATACTCCTACATTCTATCCCAATAAGATTCATGCCATCCGCAAAATGAATGAATATGGATTCAAGAGCGTAAGCGAAGATGAAGCCGATGCGGAATATCAAAAGTAATCACTGTAATTGACTAAAACTATGGCAACTATTTCTCGACAAGAATATAACAATCTTTTCGGTCCTACCGTAGGTGATAAAATCCGACTCGGCAACACTCACCTCTATGTACAGATTGAAAAGGATTTGCGTGTATACGGCGATGAGGTCGTATACGGAGGCGGCAAGACATTGCGCGACGGCATGGGCTTGGCTAACCGCTATTCGGTTAAGGGAGGCTCCCTTGACCTGGTAATCACCAATGTTACGATACTTGACCCTATCCTCGGTGTAGTAAAGGCCGATGTAGGTATTAAGGACGGCAAGATTGCGGGCATAGGAAAGGCCGGTAACCCCGACACTATGGAAGGTGTATCGCCCGACCTCGTTACAGGTCCGTCGACCGACGCTATCTCAGGTGAGCATCTGATCCTTACCGCTGCAGGTATCGACGGTCACGTACACCACATTTCACCTCAGCAGGCTTATAACTGTCTGTCCAACGGTATCACTACACTTATCGGCGGTGGTATCGGCCCGACCGATGGTACCAACGGTACAACCATAACCTCAGGTGTATGGAACATGTACAAGATGCTTGAGTCATTTGAAGGTATTCCTATCAACTACGGATGTCTTGCCAAGGGTAACAGCTCAGTTAAGGAAACTTTGGACGAACAGATTTATGCAGGAAGTTGCGGATACAAAATCCACGAGGACTGGGGTTCGACACCTGCCGCAATACGTGCATGTCTTGATTCAGCCGACCGACTTGATGTTCAGGTAGCAATCCACACCGATACCCTTAACGAATCGGGTTATGTAGAGGATTCTATCGCAGCTATGGACGGCCGTACAATCCACACCTACCACACCGAAGGTGCCGGTGGCGGTCACGCTCCCGACCTTTTGAAGGTGGCTTCGATGGCCAACGTGCTTCCGTCATCGACCAACCCCACTCTTCCTTTCGGTATCAACTCAAAGGCCGAGTTGTTTGACATGATTATGGTATGTCACAACCTTAACCCCAATATCCCGAGCGATGTGGCATTTGCCGAAAGCCGTGTAAGACCCGAAACCCAGTCGGCCGAGAACATTCTCCACGACCTTGGAGTATTGTCGATGGTATCATCCGACTCTCAGGCAATGGGCCGTGTAGGAGAATCGTTTATGCGTACATTCCAGATGGCTTCATACATGAAGGATGTCCGCGGAAAACTTCGTGAGGACAGCGACGAGAACGATAACTTCCGTGTACTGCGTTACCTTGCCAAGATCACCATCAACCCCGCAATCACCTACGGTTGCTCCGACCTGCTCGGAAGCATCGCCAAGGGCAAGATGGCCGACCTCGTTCTTTGGGAACCGGCATTCTTCGGAACAAAACCGAAACTTGTCATCAAGGGCGGTCTTATCAACTGGGCACAAATGGGCGACCCCAATGCTTCGCTCCCGACACCGCAACCGGTCTACATGCGTCCTATGTACGGTGCATTCGGCAAGGCGTTGAAGACTACTTGCGTAAACCTTATGTCACGTGCTTCAATTGATGCAGGCGTACCTGAGAAGCTTGGTCTTGAGCGTATATGCTATCCTGTTCATGGAACACGCCAGATATCCAAGTACGACATGGTTCGTAACACCGCCATGCCTCGCATTGAGATCAATCCTGAAACATTCTATGTATATGTTGACGGAGAACTTGCCTACGTGCCGCCGGCACCGTCGCTTGCACTCTCTCAATTGTACTGGTTCAGCTAAAGATAACACATTGTTTTCTCATAAAAGTCACTGCACGCCCCCACTGAGCGTGCAGTGATGATTTAATCAACGCATAACTCAACTATTTATACCCGACATGAAGATATTCAGCGAAGTAATAGGCAACATCCACGGTGACAAGAATCTTGCCGAAAAGATTGAAAAAGCATCGGTCGAATACCTCGACCTCGATCAATGGACAGCCCAGAAAAGCCGATTCATAGTTACAGGCGACAAAGGCACACAATGTGCAGTGGCGTTGAAGCGCAACACACAGCTCATTGAAGGCGATGTCCTTGAATATGACCCCGACACCAACTCGGCCATCGTGGCACGCATCGAATTGAGTCCGGTGTTTGTCATCGACCTTGCGGCGATCGAAAAAGAAGATAAGCTTAAAATCATACAGACCTGCATCGAGCTCGGTCACGCCATAGGCAACCAGCACTGGCCCGCCGTGATAAAGGGCACCAAAGTCTACATCCCGCTCACCGTCGACAAGAAAGTGATGAAAAGCGTCATGGACACTCACGCAATTCCCGAGGTGACCTACGAGTTCCAGGCCGGAAAAGAGGTGATTCCCTATCTTGCCCCTCATGAGATACGCAATCTCTTCGGCGGCACCGCTCAGGAAAGTCATGCTCATGTTCACGGTGATCCCGGAATGCACGCCCATGTACACACTCATCCCGACGGGACGACACATGTCCATCCCCATGTACATGACGACGAACACCATCACGACCATTAATCAATACTCAATTTGTTTACACCATGAGCGCTTCTTCAATCATATCTTGTATGCGACTACTCGAAATGAGCGACTCGCAATTTCCGGTAGGCAACTTTTCATTCTCCAACGGGCTTGAAACAGCCTCTTACGAGAAAATAGTACATGATGCCGACACGCTGAGCCAGTATGCCCATGCAGCATCGCTCCAATCGGCCTACAGTGACGGAATCGCGGCAATACAGGCCTATCGTGCCATAAGCAACGACGATTACGACCGACTGTTGCTGGCCGACAAGGAGGTGATACTCTGCAAAATGAATGATGAAGCAAGGCAAATGGTATTGCGAATGGGCAAAAAGCTCGCAGAACTCGCTGTACAAATCATGGATTGTTCGACGATGCAACGTTTCCTCGATGATATCCGCAATGAACGCACTGCCGGCACCTACCCCGTGGCACAGGCCATCGCCATGCACTGCGCCGGAATATCGGAGGAGGAGATGTTCACCTCACAGCAATTCGGCGTCATAAACATGATTCTCGGCGCGTCGTTACGTTGTGTGAGAGTGTCGCACTACGACACACAGAAGATTGCCTACAACATGGCTCCGTTGATTGCTCGTGACTATGAAGTTGTGCGCAATCTCGACTTCGAGGACATGAGGGCATTCGTTCCCGGCATGGACATCATGGCGTCACTTCATGAGAAAGGCAACATGCGCATGTTCATGAACTAAACAATGTAACGCGACATTATAATTACATAATCATCCTTATTAACTAAATCAAAAACTATTTATTACATGAGTACTTGTCGAATCGGTATCGGAGGTCCTGTCGGATCAGGCAAAACCGCCCTTATAGAAGCAATAACACCCCATCTTCTCAACGATGGATTCAAGGTGTTGATTATCACTAACGACATAGTAACCACCGAGGATGCCAAGCACGTGCGTCGAATGCTCAAAGGCGTCCTGCTTGAGGATCGCATCATAGGCGTCGAAACCGGAGCATGCCCCCACACCGCCGTTCGCGAGGATCCCTCGATGAACATCGCAGCCGTTGAGGAGATGGAGGCAAAGTTCCCCGACACCGATATAGTTCTTATCGAATCGGGAGGCGACAACCTCACCCTTACGTTCTCGCCGGCATTGGTTGACTTCTTCATCTATGTAATCGATGTAGCGGCAGGCGACAAGATTCCGCGCAAGGACGGCCCCGGCATCTCGCAAAGCGACATTCTCGTAATCAACAAGACCGACCTCGCCCCCTACGTTCATGCGTCACTTGAGGTTATGGACCATGATTCAAAACTGATGCGTCCCGGCAAGCCGTTTGTATTTACCAACTGCATGACAGGCGAAGGCATCGATGAACTCGTTTCGCTTATCAAGGCCATGGCCCTTTTTGACCACGACAAAGCCTGATATAATTTAAAATCGTCCTTAATTATGAAAGATGTAGCAAATGCACCCGAGATAAAGCGTCTTGAATCAATGCGAGAGATGCAGCCCTACAACAACCCTACCCGAGCTATGTTTATCGGCGCTCCGGGCAAGGTGGGCTATCTGCGTCTTGGATTCGAGATCGACGCTTGGGGTAAAAGCATATTACGCGACCATGAGCGCATAGCTCCGCTTATCGTACAGCAGGAGCTATATTGTGATGAAGGCATGCCCGAAATGCCGGTCGTGTATATAATATCATCGGGCGGCCCCAATGTCGACGGCGACCGCTACGAACAGGATATCGAGATGCGTCGAGGCTCTTTTGGCCATGTCACAACAGGAGCAGCGACCAAGATTGCTGAAATGAAGGATAATTTCTCGGCTCTCTATCAAAAAATCACATTAGAGGAGGACAGTTATCTCGAATTCATTCCCGAGCATACAATCCCGTGCAGCAACGCACGCTACATCACCTATACCGACATCGTGTGCCATCCTTCGGCCACCATGTTTTATAGCGAGGTATTCACTTGCGGACGAAAACATCGCGACAACGAGGTGTTCAAGTACGACATTTTGTCGGTAACCTGCAACGCCATGCGTCCCGACGGCACTCGCCTGTTCCGTGAGAAATTCATAATCGACCCTAAGGAATATGATCTGCGCAACCTCGGCATAATGGGACGATACGACATGTTTGCCAATGTAATAGTACTGACACCTCCCGAAAAAGCTCAGGAGATATACGACAAAACCGAAGTCGGATTTCTTGATGACGGAAAGGTGGCGGTGGGTTTGACCCGATTACCAAATGAAGCGGGACTGTTGTATAAGGTCCTCGGATTTGAAACCGGGCCCGTTAAAGACAAAATAAGAAATTTTTGTTCAACAGTTCGTCAAGTCGTAAAAGGCAAGCCATTGCTACCCGATTTCCCTTGGCGATAAATAAATCATAGTTATGGATAACGAATCAACTTCGGGAAACAAGCAGCGTACGCTGATGACCTACATTTCAGGCACACTTAAAGGTGCCGGACAGGTGATGTTTCAAGGTAGTGCCTGGACAGGACTGTTAATAATGGCAGGTATATTCTGGGGATGTTACGGCCCCGACGGTGAACACATGCCTCTTGTGGCATGGGGTGCCCTCGTGGGACTTGTAGTGTCGACAGCCATGGGATATATCTTTGAGTCCAAGAGCGACGGCGACCAGGGACTCTGGGGATTCAACGGCATCCTGGTGGGATGTGCGGTATTTACATTCCTCGGCAACACCGTGTGGGCATGGTTGGCCTTGATTTTCGGCTCGGCAATGACTGTTGTAGCCCGCCGAGGCTTCAACAATGTATTTGCACCGTTTAACACCACATCCTACACATTCCCGTTTATCGTCGTTTCATGGTTCATCCTGCTGTCGGGACGACTCATGGGCCAATTGCCTCCCGTAGGCGAAGCCGTGGCTGAATTTCCCACCAACGTTACATCGCCCGACCTCACCTATACATTTGCCGACCTTGTAATCTATTGGCTTAAGGGTATCTCCCAGGTATTCCTTGTAAACTCATGGGTTACCGGAATATTCTTCCTCGTAGGATTGGCACTGTGCAGCCGTTGGGCCGCATTCTGGGCCGCATTGTCATCGGCTGTGGCACTCTTTGTCGCAATCGTGTTCAATGCCGAGCACGCAGGTATCATCAACGGTCTTTACGGTTTCTCGCCCGTGCTTACCGGTATCGCACTCGGATGCACATTCTACAAGCCCAATGTAAAGTCGTTCTTCTACGCTCTCGCAGGCGTGGTGTTCACCGTATTCGTACAGGTGGGTATGGATGCATTCTTCGCTCCCGTGGGACTTGCCACACTGACAGCTCCGTTCTGTGTCGCCACATGGATGTTCATGCTGCCTATGTACAAGCTGCGCATGTCACGCCAGAAGAGTTCTCACTGATAAACCACACCTGACATGAAACGCATCGTATTGCTAAGACACGGACAAAGCCAGTGGAATCTGGAGAACAGATTCACCGGGTGGACCGATGTCGAACTTACCGACAAAGGACGCGAAGAGGCACGTAACGCAGGCAAGAAACTCCGTGAAGCCGGAATAATGCCGCAATTCTTCTTCACTTCCTACCTGAAACGTGCAATCCACACCTTGCAGATTGCCGCCGACGAACTCGACCTTGCATGGGTTCCCGTAATCAAGGACTGGCATCTTAACGAACGCCATTACGGCGCTCTTCAGGGACTCAACAAGGCCGAAACGGCTAAAGAGTATGGCGAAGAACAGGTACACATCTGGCGCAGAAGCTATGCCACCGCTCCCCCGCCCCTGACGCTCGACGACCCGAGATATCCCGGTAATGAGGAGCGTTATTCCACACTGGCCTACGAAGAGCTTCCTCTAACCGAATCGCTAAAGGACACCATCGAGCGTGTAAATCCATGCTGGGAGGAGAGAATAACTCCGAAACTCCATCTTTACAACACCGTACTCGTGGCGGCTCACGGCAACAGTTTGCGGGCACTTGCAATGATGTTGCTGCACCTGACGCCTGATGAGATAATGAAAGTAGAGATTCCTACCGGTGCCCCGTGGATATTTGAACTCGACGACCGGTTCAGCGTCTTGAAGGAGTACTACATTTAGAATTTTACACCACAAGGCTTCCATTGATATAAATCAGTTGCACGGTATCATTCACGATACCGTGCTTTTTATTTGATTTTGTTTTGAATATATTGTCTAAATACATATATTTGTAATCTACACAATCATTAATACATCCTAAATATGGCAAACAAAGAATTTGAATACCATGGACCTATTGTCAATGGATTCGTCATGCTTTTCATCCAGCTGTTGATAATGGCCGGCATCGTGTTGCTCATCATCGATGCCTCTACAATGGCCGTGGTAACAGCAATAGTGCTCGGTATCTTATGGGTCATCATGACCTGCGGATACGTAATGCTGGAGCCTAACGAATCATTCGTGCTGATATTCTTCGGCAACTACTCGGGAACATTCCGCCGCACAGGCTATCACTGGATAAATCCTTTCATGACCAAGCGCAAGATATCGTTGCGCATCCGTAACCTTGATATAGAGCCTATAAAAGTCAATGACAAAGTGGGCAATCCCATTTTGATAGGACTTGTGCTCGTGTGGCGCATAAAGGACACCTATAAAGCAGTGTTTGATCTCGACTCACAGTCACGCGGCAACAACGTGCACAACCTCGCATTCCAGACATTCGTGTCAATCCAGAGTGATGCCGCCCTTCGAGAGGTTGCCGGAAAATATGCCTACGATGACGAGAACGACAACGAGCATCTGTTGACACTCCGTTCAGGAGGCGAAGAGATAAACGAGCAGCTCGAACACAAGCTGAATGAGCGCCTTGCCATGGCCGGTATGGAAGTTGTGGAGGCCCGCATCAACTATCTTGCCTACGCTCCCGAAATTGCAGCGGTGATGCTTCGACGCCAGCAAGCCTCGGCAATCATTACCGCACGCGAAAAGATTGTAGAGGGTGCCGTCACGATGGTGAAACTCGCTCTCGATCGTCTTGAGAAGGAAGAGGTTGTAAAGCTTGACAATGAGCGCAAGGCAGCCATGATCGGTAATCTGCTTGTCGTTCTGTGTGCCGACGATGCTGCTCAGCCCGTTGTGAACACCTCAGCCAACTGAAAAACTGCAACGCAAAGCGTTAGAGCCGGTTCGACAATAAATGTTAATGGCTCTTAACCTTTTTGCATTCAGGAACGTTGTTATGTCATAGACTTGACAATACGACCGGAGCAGGTCGATAAACTCTGCATGACATATATGACGGAAAACAGAATCAGGCCCATAGACGACATTCGCATAGAGCTCTATGATGACAATGGCATGGTTGATGCCTATCAAGGTTCAGGTTATCACACAGTCGATGAAGCCATACGTAACGCATTTGACGGCGTGCGTAGTGAAATGAATATCGAAGACTACGTATTCAAGGTTATAAACCTAACGACAGGCACTTCGGCGCGTTACCGAATAAATGCAGGAGGAAATGTAAAGATACTTCCTGAAATGTGACTAAAACAATAATCCCGGAATCATCCGGGATTATTTGTTTATGATAGAATGACATCACAATTATTGCTCGATTCATCCTTTATTCTTAAATTTGCAGAATACCAGATATACCACCAAAACCAGTATTTACTCATGAACAAATCATTAATCTATTATGCTTTGGTTGCTTGTACGCTCATGTCACAGAACAAAGCTGTGGCCGACGACAATGCACCACGCCGTCCACAATTTGATGCAACGCATCCCGATGTGCACGATCCTGTAATGGCCAAGGGAGAGGACGGCCGTTATTATATCTTCGCAACCGGAATGGGTGTCGGAGTCATGTCGAGCGATGACATGAAGGAGTGGAAAATAGAGCCGTCAGTGTTTAAAGAAGCTCCCGCATGGGCTGTCGACACTGTAAAGGGCTATCATGGTCACACATGGGCTCCCGACATAAGCCGCCACAACAATGAATGGCACCTCTACTACTCCTGCTCTACATTCGGCAAGAACGGCAGCGCAATCGGACATGCAGTCAACAGGACACTTGACCCATCTTCACCCGATTTCAAGTGGATTGACAAGGGAATGGTCATAGCGTCACATCGCAAACAGGATAATTGGAACGCCATCGACCCCAACCTTATAGTTGACGACAACGGCACTCCTTATCTCACATTCGGCTCATTCTGGGACGGCATACAGCTTGTAAAGCTCTCAAAAGACGACTTTACCACTCCGGTAAACAAGCCGGTAACAATAGCTCGACGACTCAATCGTGCCGTCACTGTCGAGGAGATGAACAACCCCGAAAATTTCACCACCGAGGGAAATAACGTGATCGAAGCCGGCGAAAACGCCATTGAAGCTCCGTTCATATTCAAGCACGGCGACTATTACTACCTATTTGTAAGCTTCGACTACTGCTGCCGAGGACAAAATTCGACCTACAAGACCGTCTACGGACGCTCCAAGAACATCGAAGGTCCCTATATCGACAAGGAGGGCAAGCGCATGGAACTCGGAGGAGGCTCCTATCTCTATGGCCCCGATGACACATACTTCGGAGTAGGACACTGTGCAGCCTATGAATTTGACGGTCAACCCTACTTCATCTCACATGCCTATGAGAAGGATCAGAACGGAAGAGCAAAACTCTTCATCCGTCCTCTTGCATTTGACAAGGAAGGCTGGATTGTGACAAAGTAATACGTTACAGCCATAATCGATAAAAATAAGCCGCTCGGGATATTCCCGAACGGCTTACTTTTATAAAAGCCACATCAAAGGATGCGATGAAACTCCGAATGACAGGATTTGAGTGCTCGCCAACCTTTGTAATCCGCCTGGGTTATTAGCCTCCGCTCCAAGGAGCGGATGGGGCCCGCCATTAGTCGGCTAAGCTTGTCTCGGTATTTCATTTGTAATTGATGAGTTTCCCAATCTACTTTGATGTGGTATAAGTTTATTTCAATCAATCTCGGACTCTCTTGCCCTTTGTCTTATAACACAAAGATAAGCGATATTGTTGAATATTCCAAACTTTTTAAGTCATAAAAACGGTGATGCAAATTATTGCGCGATATTGCTTGCAACATGAATTTTATTCGCTATATTTGTGTTTTTGGCTTAATAGCTTATTGTAATTTTAACCTTTAAATTATCAAAATGAATCTGTTCCTTAACATAATCTGGATTGTTTTCGGAGGCTTTGTGATTGCTATCGAATATATTGTGTCGAGCGTAGCCATGATGTTGACAATTATCGGCATCCCGTTCGGACTTCAGACACTTAAACTTGCGCTTGTGGCACTGACTCCTTTCGGAACCAGAGTCGAATCATCGCCTACTTCCAACGGCTGCATAAGTCTTCTCATGAATGTTATATGGTGGTTTGTGGGCGGCATTCCCATTGCATTGACTCACCTCGGATTCGGCCTGCTGTTTTGCATAACGATAATAGGCATACCGTTTGGTATCCAGCACTTCAAGCTTGCAGGACTCGCATTCACTCCGTTCGGAAAGACAATAATCAACTATTAGAGCCGGCTCTTAATCACGCTCGTTGAAAGCGTTGTAGCGAATGTGATTCAACGCTCTCATCACATTGCACAGTATTCGGCTCCAATAGGACTGGAAGTCATCCTTGACGGCAATCAATGCCTGATCAATCAATTCATTGGGCACATCCTTTATCGCCTCAAGGAAATTGTAGAGTACTTGGAATATATCGGCAAGACCTTCCGAAACCGATGCCGCGATAGGCGTGTCGGAATACTTCATATCCTCTTCAAAAACTTCAAGATAGGTGTCATCGGGTCCGAGAAGATTCTCGATGCTTCGTCTTATTGAATCATAATAATCCTCATCAAGTCGACCGTCGATATAAGGCTCCTCCAGACCCAAATCATCTATCTTGAGGTCGCTTGCCGTGATGTAGATGCGAGGGAGCAACCGCAACATGGCGGCGATGAAATCGTCACACTCCGTTTCACGAGCCGATTCAAGAGTCTGGCAATATTCATTGCACAGCCCTATGAAGGCAAGAGAATTATTATTCAATACCGTACTGCTTTCCATCATTTTTGTAGAGTTTGTTTCGTTCTATATATTCATATACCTGCGGAGGCATAAAAAAGTTCATGTCACGCCCCTCGGCTATGCATTCTCTTATGAATGTCGATGAAATATCCACCATCGGAGCATCTACAACCGTCACGTTATCGGGAACAATGTCGGGTAACGGATAATCGCGACGCGGATATACGATAAGTCCGTATCGCTCGATAAGAGCTTCGCTATCGCGCCATTCGGGGAAACGCGGCCAGTTGTCGCTGCCTATTATTATACGGAAATCGCAATCGGGATACATCGATTCGAGTTTCTCCATGGTGTTTATCGTGTAGGACGGCTGAGGCAAGGACAACTCCACGTCACACACCTTAACCGTAGTTGAGCCGTTGACAGCCTTGTCGAGCATTGCCAGACGATGACGGTCGTCAAGCAGCTCCGATTGTTCCTTAAATGGATTCTGCGGCGATAGGTTCAACCACACCTCGTCGACCGGTCCGAACTGAGCTATATATGATGCAAGCATCAGGTGCCCGTTATGCACAGGATTGAACGAACCGCCCAATATGCCTATAACACGACGAGTCACTTTGCAAGGAATTCGGCTATTACATCATGAGTTTCATCGATGGCAGTAGCCAGCTCATCGTTGACCACCTTGGCATCATATCGCGGAGCAAACGTGAGCTCATAAGCGGCCTTGGCGACACGTTCGTCGATGACCTCGGGAGCATCGGTGGCACGTGATTCAAGACGACGACGCAACTCCTCTATCGACGGAGGCATGATGAACAGCGACAAAGCGCGGTCGCCGTATATCGACTTCACGTTCATCGCGCCCTTGACATCTATATCGAGCACTACATTGTGTCCTCCTGCAATGATTCGGTCGATTTCGCTCTTCAATGTTCCGTAATATCGTCCGGCATATACCTCCTCCCACTCCACGAAGTGACCGAGGTTTATGCGATTGCGAAACTCCTCCTCGGTAAGGAAGTAGTAGTTCACGCCGTGAACCTCACCTTCACGAGGCTGTCGGCTCGTCGCCGATATTGAGAACTGCATGTCGATGTCGCCACGCTCAAGCAGGGCGTTTATGATTGTCGACTTGCCACATCCCGAAGGAGCTGAAACGATTATGATCTTACCGTCCATGTCGTAATCGATTACATCACGTTAAGTACCTGTTCCTTTATCTGTTCAAGTTCGTCCTTCATCTTTACGACGATCTTCTGAAGCTCGGCATGATTGGATTTTGAGCCGAGAGTATTTATCTCTCGTCCCATCTCCTGACTGATGAATCCGAGTTTCTTTCCTTGACCGTTGCCATGCTCCATCGTTTCCATGAAGTAATTAAGATGCTGGGCAAGGCGCTGTTTCTCTTCGTTTATGTCAAGCTTCTCGATATAGAAAATCATCTCTTGTTCCAATCGGTTCTTGTCGAATGTCACGGAATCGATTTTTGACAGGTTCTCCTCAATGCGTGCGCGTATCTTCACGACACGCTCTTTTTCGTAGGGGTCGACCGATGACAACAGCTCGCGTATGTTGCTGATTTTCTTGGTAAAGAACTCTTCAAGTTTTTTGCCCTCCTTGGCTCGGAACTGCATAAGTCCGTCAATGGCCTCACGGGTTGCGTTGAACAACGCTTCCGACTCCTCGTCGGTCAAAGCCGCAGGAAGCTCGCTCTTGACCGTTTCAGGGAAACGCAAAAGCACGCCGTACCAGTCATCGGGCCAAGGTATACCGAGCTGACGCGCCATCTCTTCGACCTGAGCCTTGTATGCAGCCATAAGAGGAATGTTCAATGACACGGTGGTTTCCGCGCCTATTGATTCCGAATATATCTGGAAATCAACCTTTCCACGCTCGACAACAGAGGCTATCAGGTTGCGCAGTTCCAGCTCCTTTTCCCGGAATATTGCCGGAACTCGCGCTGATATATCCAGCTGCTTGCTGTTTAACGACTTGATTTCAACTGTGATTTTCTTGTTAGGGATTGTGACAACCGATTTGCCAAATCCTGTCATCGATAATAACATACTCTAATATATTTTCCACAAATTTACAAATAATCCCCGTATTAGCAGAATAAATCGTACCTTTGTAAGTAAATTTTTCTTTCAGACAATGGCAGCCATAATAAATATTGAAACTTCAACCGATGTGTGTTCGGTTGCTCTCACCTACAACGGACTCGTTGTCATGCAGCGTGACGATGAGTCGGGACATAATCATGCAACCATGCTGAGCGGCTTCATAAAGGACGCTCTCGACCAGGCAAAGTTCAACGACATAAAGCTTGAGGCGATTGCCGTGAGCATCGGTCCGGGCAGCTATACGGGATTGCGCATCGGTCTTTCCGAAGCCAAAGGTCTTGCCTACGCGCTCGATTTGCCTCTTATCGGCGTAAGCACTTTGCAGCTGTTGACTGCCGATGTCATGTTCCGTGAATTTTACGACGAGAACGCGGTAGTTTGACAGTTGCATTTTCATGAATCTTTTTTGCTGGCACGCTTGCACGTGTCAAATTTTATTACTATCTTTGTAGCACTGTGTAGCAATCAACGGCAGGGCGGCATAATATGAAGCTGAAAATAACCAAGACAAAAAAGACTTCCATCCTTTATGTACAGAAGGCATACAGGGACAAGAACGGCAAAAGTACCTCAAGAATCCATGAGCGCCTTGGAACGCTTGAGGAAGTTCGTCAGAGATGCGGAGACAGAGATCCTGTTGAATGGGCCAGGGAATATATCGCCAGGCTTACGGCACAGGAGAAGGAGGGCCGGCAGGTGATAATATCACGTCTGTCGCCCACAAAGCTTATTGAAAAAGGCGAGGCTCAGAGTTGCGAGAGCGGATATCTGTTTCTTAAACGGCTGTACCATAAGGTCGGGATGGACAGGATATGCGAGGCAATCTCACGTAAACATAAGTTCGACTTCGATTTCAACAAAGTTCTGGAGCTGATGGTCTACGAACGGCTTTTGAGACCGGCTTCAAAACTAGGTAATTATCGCAGGAGCGGAAGCTATATCGAGCCTTTTGATATAGAAAAACAGCATATCTACAGGAGTCTGGATATCCTGGACAGACACGGTGAATACATCCAGAAGAGACTTTTCCTTAATTCGTCAAAGGTTGTCGAACGGGATACGACCGTCATGTACTATGACTGCACCAACTATTTTTTCGAGAGAGAATCTGCCGATCCGGACTATGTGACAGACAAAAAAGGGAACGTTCATGAACGTATACGCAAGTACGGAGTCTCCAAGGAACATCGACCGAACCCCATCGTACAGATGGGTATGTTCATCGACAACTCCGGCATGCCGGTTGCGATGTGCATCAATCCCGGCAATGCCAACGAACAGACTACCTTGATTCCAACTGAAAAGATTATAGTTGAGAAGATGGGGGTCAGCAAGATTGTAGTCTGTACAGACGGAGGTCTCTCTTCTGAAGGCAACCGGTCATATAACTCCACAGCAGAAAGATCATTCATAACGGTGCAGTCAATAAAGAAACTGGAGGATAATCTCAGGGACTGGTGTCTGGAACCGACAGGATGGAAACTTGTAAAGTCCGACACGGTACAAAAAGACAAGCGGTACCGGGATGCAGACGAGGATGAACTGGAGTTTGACCTGACTGATGCCGATACTGCCCGTTATTACGGAGACCGCACTTTTTATCGCGAGCGTTGGATTGTCAATGAAAAGACAAAGTTCTCTCAAAGATTGATTGTGACATTTTCATA